>JAGBSS010000069.1 GCA_017631725.1 Clostridia bacterium
ATTTCACAAATTTCAAAAATCATTTTATTGTACCGCATTGTTTTTAGACAAAACCTTTGAGATGCTATCTGACAAGTCAAAGTCTAAAAGCCCAGATGCTTGAAGAACCGCCCCCGTTACTGCCTTTCTTTTTGATGAACCGTGAATTTTTATAACGGCTTTATTTACACCTAAAAGAAGTGCACCACCTTGGCGATTATAGTCCATTTTTTCGTATAACTTTTTGAAAGATTTCTTTAATAATAGCCCTGCAATTTTATTTTTAAAACTTGAATAAATTTCACCTTTTAAAAGATTAGTAAAGGCTTTTATACCACCTTCTAAACTCTTTAGGGCTACGTTGCCACTAAACCCATCTGCAACGACAACGTCTATTTCCCCCGATAAAATATCCCTTGCTTCTATATTGCCAACAAAGTTTATATCGTTAGAATTTTTTAAAATTTCGTTTACTTCTATTGTTAAGGAATTACCTTTTGCTTCTTCAGTGCCGTTAGAAAGTAAGGCAACCTTTGGCTCTTTAACGCCAAGTGCTTTAGCGTATTCTACACCCATATAAGCAAACTGAACTAAATTTATACTTTTACAATCTGCATTAGCACCTGCATCTAATAAAATTACCCTTTTTCCATCTACAATGGTTGGTAAAACGGGTGAAAGTGCAGGGCGGTCTACCCCTTCTATTCTGCCAAGTTTTAAAGTTGCACCAACTAAATATGCACCTGTTGAACCTGCAGAAATAAATGCTTTTGCACTTTCTTCTTCTTTTAAAACCTTAAAGCCAACGTTAAAAGTACTGTCTTTTTTACGCATTATTGCGTTTACGGGCTTTTCTTCACACGTTATAACTTCTGATGCAGGTATAATTTCTACCCTTGAACTATCGTAAGACAAGGTAGATAAAATTTCTTCAATTTTGTCTTGCATTCCAATAAGAGAAATTTTAAATCCGTCTTTAATTTTTAAAGCGTCTATCGCACCAATAATTATCTCGTTTGGAGAATTATCCCCACCAAACGCATCAATTAAAATTCTATCCATTTTTTCACCTTATAGTGAGCCTACCGTTCTTGGGAAAGGTAAAACGTCTCTAATATTAGAAATGCCCGTTAAATACATTATCATTCTTTCAAATCCAAGACCAAAACCAGAGTGAACAACGCCACCAAACTTTCTTAAGTCTAAATATTCTTTATAATCTTCTGGATTTAAACCACAGTCTTTCATACGGGTAAGAAGAACGTCTTGTCTTTCTTCTCTTTGACTACCACCGATAAGTTCACCAATTCCGGGAACTAAAAGATCGCTTGCCGCTACAGTCTTTTTATCATCGTTTAAACGCATATAAAACGCCTTAATATCCTTTGGATAGTCGGTTAAAAATACAGGTTTTTTAAACACTTCTTCAGTGATGTATCTTTCGTGTTCACTTTGAAGGTCTACACCCCAATAAACAGGGGCGGCAAATCTGTCTTTAACCTTTTCTAAAATTTCAATGGCTTCTGTATAGGTTAAACGAACGAATTGGCTATTTAAAACGTTGTTTAATCTGTCAATTAATCCGGTATCTACAAATTTATTTAAAAATTCAAGTTCTTCTGCACAGGTTTCTTTAACGTAAGAGATAATAAACTTAACCATATCTTCTGCACAATCCATATCATCAGATAAGTCGGCAAAAGCCATTTCTGGTTCTATCATCCAAAACTCTGCTGCGTGGCGAACCGTGTTAGAGTGTTCTGCCCTAAAGGTAGGACCAAACGTATAAACGTTTGCAAATGCCATTGCATAATTTTCTACGTCTAACTGACCGGAAACGGTAAGACTTGCCTTTTTACTAAAAAAGTCTTGAGTATAGTCTGTTTTTCCATCAATAATAGGAACGTTATCTAAATCAAGCGTGGTCACTTGGAACATTGCACCTGCACCTTCGCAGTCGCTACCCGTGATAATTGGAGTGTGAACGTATACAAAACCACGTTCGTTAAAGAATTTATGAATTGCGTATGCCGCTTGACTTCTTATTTTAAACACTGCGTTAAAGGTGTTAGTTCTTGGACGAAGATGTGGAATAGAACGCAAAAATTCTAAAGTGTGGCGTTTTTTCTGTAAAGGATAGTCTGGAGTAGAAGTACCC
>JAGBSS010000070.1 GCA_017631725.1 Clostridia bacterium
CCTTGATATGCAAAAGAAGAATCTATATATCTATCTGAAATAACAAGTTCGCCACGGTTTAAGGCAGGCTCTATAACCTCTTTTAAAAGTTGCGCTCTTGCCGCTGCGTATAAAAGTGCTTCACACTCATCTGTCATTTTTTCGTTATCTTTATCTAAAATAATGTTTCTAATTTTTTCAGAAATTTCCGTTCCGCCCGGTTCTCTCGTTAAAAGATATTTAATGCCGTTGTCTTCTAAATACTTGCAGAACATATTAAGTTGTTTAGATTTTCCAACCCCTTCAGGTCCTTCAAACGTAATAAACTTACCTTTCATCTTTTTCACCAACTATTCTAATTTTCCCGTTTTCCAAACCGAAAACGTTTTCCCCTTTTAAAAGTTGTATTATTTCAAAAGAAATTTCTTCCCCCGCCGTTATTTTTGGAGTGCACGGCGGAAAAACTCCAACGTCACAGGCACTTACTTTGCCAATTGCATTATCTATTTCTACCAACTTAAACGGGCCATTTATCGCCGTTAAATAAGGCATTTTTCTATCTAATAAAACTTGCACTTGCTTGCCCTCTATCTGGCTTTTTTCTATGCTTTTTAATGCCTTATAAAGCCTTGAATAATCTTTTTTAAGGTTAAAAGGCGAAAACATAAATAATGCAACGTTTTTATTTATAAGTTCGGCATCTACTCTGTATTTTTTAAGGGCAAACCTTAATTTTTCTACACTTATTCCACTTTTTGCTAAAAGAACGTTTAACTTTAACTTGTCCTGAAAAATTTCCGTTTTAATGCCAATTTTATTTAACTTTTCGGCTAAACTTAACACTTTATTTTCAGCATTTAGGTATAACTTATAATTTAAATTAAAAAATTTAAATCCGTACTCTACAGATGCAAGCGTTGGATAACTTGGGCTAGAAGTAGAAAAAGTTTCCGCCCCACTTTCTACCAAGTTTACAAGGTTTTCATTTTTCACAAAAATTATTGCACCTTGGTTTAACGTTAAAAGTGATTTATGCGCCCCGTCTACCCAAACGTCTGCAAAATTGCCTGCATAAAAATCTTTTAAATATAAATGTGCGCCGTGTGCGTTATCGCATAACAAAAGTTTATTATGCTTTAAACAAACATTTTTAACTTCGTTTAAACAAGCACTTTTTCCAAAGTAATCTATTCCGTTAAGTAAAACGCCAATTAACGAACTATTATTTTCAAACGACTTTTCAAGTTCTTTTGGACAAATATCACTAAAGGAATTTTGGCTTTCTAAAATTATAGGCTCTATACCAAAAATTTTTAAGCCCGAATAAACGCTTTTGTGTGAGTTTTTGCTAATAACAAGTTTGTTGCCAAAATTTTTCACAGCACTTATCATAGAAAGAATTCCACAAGTTGCCCCATCTGATAAAATTCTACAAAAACTTGCATTAACACTTTTTGCAAGGTCTTTTTCCGCACTTTTTACTGCCGAAAAGATATCAAGTTCTTCTACTTCGGTAAAATCTAAACGGGAAAGACTTTTAAAAAGAAAATTTCTCCCCTTATGCCCCGGCATGGATAACCTTGCCGTTTTTTTTGTGGAATATTTTTTTATTGCAGAATAAATTTCCGCATTTAAAACCTTACGCATAAAAACTAAAACTACCAAAAGAAGAAACTATATAATCTACAAAAGTTATTGCTTCAAATTGGAAAAAAGGTTGATCTTCGTAATAATCAAAAATAATTAAAACGGTGTTTTCCGACGTTGTGGTGTTAGAGTTTGTCAAACGGAAAAAGTCTTGAGTATTATATTTTCCACCCGTAAGTTTAACTAAATTAAGCCCGTATCTAAGAGTAGTGGTGTTATTATATGCTTCTTCATACTCTGCTTTTTCGCTTTCACTTGCCGAATTTAAAGATTGCTCGAACCTTCTGTATTTATAAAAAACTTTATCATTTTCTGGCAAGGTGTTATCGTATTCTAAAAGTAAACTTAACCTTTTAGTTGCGTTTGCAAGGTCTTCTAACCTTTGCATTTCTTTTTTAAAGCCTTCTCTTTTTTGTTCTTTAGTTCTAAATCTATTGTCGTTTTTAACACGATTTAAAAACTCCGTTTCCATTTTTTCTATGCTAAAATTAGAAAAATTTAACGGGTCTTGACCTTGTTCTACGTATTTAGAAAGATATGCTTTTGCATCAGAAACAAGTTTATCATAATCGTAAGTTAAAAAGCCGTCTATAATGCTGTCAACTTGGCTTGTAGTGTATTCTTGCCCTTCTTTACTATTTCTTTTACTAGAAGAAAACATTGCATCGCCGTCTATACCCTTAACCAAGGTTATAAACTGTTCGTAATTTTCTAACAAATAAGTTGGCTCTACTTTTTGAATTCCGTAACTGAAAATTTGATCGCCATCGTTATCCGTTAAAAGTTGATTATTAAACGTTGCAAAATTATCGTAAGAAACGTTTATATCGTAATAGTAATAAAAAGATTCTTCTCTAGAAAGTTTAACGCTTCCAAAAGCAAATAAAAGTTCCCATGCCAAAATCGCCGCAACTGCGACGATTATAAGGGTTATCCAACTATAAGCCATAAAACTTGATAGCCTTGCTTTTGTTATTTTGTTATCCATAAACTATTTTTTTACAGGTTTCATTGTTGGGAATAGAATAACGTCTCTAATAGAAGCGCTATCGGTTAAAAGCATAACCAACCTGTCTACGCCAAAACCTAAACCGCCTGTTGGTGGAAGACCATATTCAAGAGCCGTGACAAAATCTTCATCTACCCTTGCATCGTTTCCGCCTTTAGCACGTTTTTCTGCAACTTGTTTAACAAACCTTTCTTTTTGGTCTATTGGGTCGTTAAGTTCAGAGAAGGCATTTCCCATTTCCCTTGCGTAAATAAAGTATTCAAACCTTTCTGTAAATGCAGGATTAGATGGCTTACGTTTAGCAAGTGGAGAGTTTTCCACAGGGTAATCGTAAATAATTGTTGGTTGAATAAGGTTGTCTTCTACATATTTGTCAAAGAACGCAATTAAAACGTGACCTTTGGTTGCGTTTTTACCTTCTTCTACTTCTACGCCCATTTTATCTGCAACAGCACGAGCGTCTTCATCTGTAGCCCAATCGTTATAATCTACACCTGCGTATTTTTTAACGGCTTCTACCATGGTAAGTCTTTCCCACTTTTTGCCCATATCGATTTCAATGCCTTGGTAAGTGATTTTATCAGTACCTAAAACGTTTACCGTTATCGTTTTATACATATCTTCAATTAAATTCATCATATCGATGTAATCGCTATATGCTTGATACATTTCAACGGTGGTAAATTCTGGGTTGTGAGAACGGTCCATACCTTCGTTTCTGAAAATTCTGCCAACTTCGTAAACCTTGTCAAAACCGCCAACTATTAAACGTTTTAAATAAAGTTCCGTTTCTATTCTTAAATACATATCAATGTCTAAAGCATTGTGATGCGTTTTAAAAGGTCTTGCAGCAGCACCAATTTCAAGTGGTTGTAATACCGGGGTATCAACTTCTAAATAGCCAACTCCGTCTAAATATTTTCTAATTTCAGACATAATTTTAGAACGTGCTATAAAAGTACGTTTAACTTCTGGATTGGCAATTAAGTCTATTTCCCTTTGGCGATATCTCGTGTCTTCATCTTTTAATCCGTGATATTTTTCTGGAAGTGGAAGTAAAGATTTAGATAAAAGTTCTACGCTTTCTGCGTGAACGGAAACTTCACCCGTGCGAGTTTTAAACACCCTGCCGGTAATACCAATAATGTCGCCAATATCGTATTCTTTAAATTCTAAATAAGAATCGCCTAAATCGTTAATAGAAAGATAAGACTGAATAGTTCCCTTTCCGTCTAAAATAACGGCAAAAGATGCCTTACCCATAATACGCTTAGAAATAAGCCTACCTGCAACGCCAACCGTTTTGCCTTCGTAATTTTCATAATCGTCTTTAACGTCTTGGCTGTACGCATCTCTATCGTATCTAACTTTTTCAAATGGGTTTTTGCCACTTGCAACAAGATTAGAAAGTTTTTCCCTTCTAACCCTTAAAATTTCGTTTAAATCTAATTCTTCGTTTATAACGTTAACGTTGTTGTTTTCCATTTTTTAATGCCTTTTAATAAACTTTTTTTACTGTGATATTTAATACGCCAGAAGGAACGGTAACTGTAAGAACGTCTCCTGCTTTTCTACCTAAAAGAGCGTTGCCAACGGGTGATTCGTTAGAAATTCTGTCCTTTTCAACGTCTGCTTCGGTTGTGCCAACAATTTCACAAGAATATTCTTCTTTAGTGTCGTTGTCGATAAAATCTACCTTGCTACCAAGAGAAACAGGGCCGTCTTTAGAATTATTTTCAATAATAACAACGTTTTTAAGTTTTTCTTCTATTTCTATAATTTCGCCTTCTATCATGCCTTGTTCGTTTTTAGCAGCATCGTATTCAGCGTTTTCAGAAAGGTCGCCAAATTCTCTTGCGGTTTTAATTCTTTCCGTAATTTCTGCACGTTTTTGTACTTTTAAATATTCAAGTCTTTTTTCAAGTTCTTCTTTACCTTCTTTGGTAAGTATTACTTCTGCCATATAAGGGCCTCCTATAAAATTGCGATAATACGCTTATTATTTAAAGTTTAATAATTATAATATAATATTAAGAATTTGTCAACTTTGTAAAAGATTTCTACCATATTTTTAATGCGTTTTATGACATTATGCCATAAAATAAAAAATTCCCTATTGACTTTTTTAAAATTAATGGTAAAATATAATTGTAAATAGAACTTTTTAGGGGATTTCCGAATAATATATGATAAAAAAACGGCCACGCATTTGCGTAGCCGTTTTTTCCTTTTTGTTATTCTCTTTCTTGGTAAGAACCACAACAAGTGCAAGTATCTCCGCAACCACAGGTCACTTTTATGCACTCTAATTGGCAATTGCAACCTTCTGCGTTGTGCTTGCATTTTTCTACGTCACATTTAATTGAATAATTTCTGTTCATATTCTTCTCCTTTTTAGTTATTATTTACCTTTAAGAAAAAAGTATACCTTTTATAGATTGACAAATTTACCTTTTTATTTTACAATAAAAAAAAGGAGATTTATTATGAAAGTTGTTTTACTTAAAGACGTTAAAGGCTCTGGAAAAATGGGCGATATTATAGAAGCAAAAGATGGTTTTGCAAGAAACTTTTTAATTAAAAACGGGCTTGCTAAAGAAGCCGATGCGCAAGCAATGTCCGAACATAAAAACAAAAAAGAGGCAGAAGCTTTTCACCGTGCAGAACTTTTAAAAGCCAATAAAGAGTTAAGGGAAAAGTTAGATGGTAAACAAGTTACCCTTCAAGTTAAAGGTGGGGAAAGCGGTAAATTTTTCGGCAGTGTCACAAGCCGTGAAATTGCAGATAAGCTTTTTGAACTTGGCTTTAATATCGATAAGAAAAAAATTGTTTTAAAAGAAAATATTAAAGTTCAAGGTGCATACCCTGTTACCATTAAAATTTCTCCAGAAGAAACTGCAAAAATAACAGTAAACGTTATTAACTAATCTAAACAGAATTAAAAGCACGCTTTTTAGCGTGCTTTTTTTATTTATTTTAATATTGCTTTGTGGAAAACTTTTTTACCTTTTTTAATAATTGCGCCTTTTGTTAAATCATCTTTACTAACTTTAAACGCAAAGTCGGAAACCTTTTCTTCGTTAAAGGTAACGCCCCCTTGGGATATTAAACGTTTTGCTTCGCCTTTGCTTTGGCAAAGTTTACACATAACCATAAGGTCAGATAAATAAATTCCACCGTCTACTAATTCACCTTCACTAATTTCGGTAGTTGGTGCGTTTTCATCAGCCCCTTTACCGCTAAATAATGCACTTGCAGTTGCTTTTGCTTTGTCTGCTTCTACACTTCCGTGAACTAAACTTGTCAGCTCGTATGCTAAAATTTCTTTCTTTTCGTTAATTCTTGCTCCGTCCCACTTTTCCATTTCTTGTAACGTTTCAAGTGGAATAAAGGTAAGCATTTTTAAACACTTATCAACGTCGGCATCGTCTACGTTTCTCCAATATTGATAGAACTCAAACGGAGTGGTTTTATTTGGGTCTAACCATACTGCACCTTTTGCCGTTTTGCCCATTTTTTTGCCTTCACTATTTAATAAAAGGGTAATTGTCATTGCGTAAGCATCTTTGCCACGTTTTTTTCTAATAAGTTCAGTGCCACCAAGCATATTGCTCCATTGGTCGTCTCCACCAAACTGCATATTACAACCATAATTATCGGAAAGATATAAAAAGTCGTAACTTTGCATAATCATATAGTTAAATTCTAAAAAGGAAAGCCCTTTTTCCATACGTTGTTTATAACACTCTGCACGGAGCATATTGTTAACAGAGAAACAAGCGCCAACGTCTCTTAAAAGGTCAACGTAGTTAAGTTTTAAAAGCCAATCGGCATTGTTTACCATAATTGCTTTGTCTTCGCCAAACTCTATAAACCTTTCCATTTGCTTTTTAAAGCAGTTGCAGTTGTTTTGAATTACATCTGCAGTCATCATAGAACGCATATCCGTTCTACCAGATGGGTCGCCAATATAAGCAGTACCGCCACCAATTAAAACAACGGGGCGATTGCCTGCCATTTGCAACCTTTTCATTAAGCAAAGTGCCATAAAATGCCCAACGTGAAGCGAATCTGCCGTAGGGTCAAAACCGATGTAAAACCTTGCGTTTCCACCGTTAATAAGTTCTTTAATTTCCTTTTCGTCGGTAACTTGTGCTATAAGTCCCCTTGCAACTAATTCTTCGTAAATGCCCATTTTCTATTCCTTTATTTTACGTTCTTTAACAAATTCTGCAATTTTTTCCATTGCGCACATTAAATTTTTCATTGAATATGCGTAAGAACATCTTATATAATCGTTGCCAAATTCCCCAAAAGCATTGCCGGGGACAACGGCTACTTGTTTTTCTTCTAAAAGTTTAAGAGCAAACTCTTCACCAGAAAGCCCCGTGTTTTTAACACAAGGGAATATGTAAAAAGCACCTTCTGGCATAAACACGTCTAACCCCATTTCTTTAAAGGATTTATACATAAACCTTCTGCGTTTATCGTATTCTTCTCTCATAAGAGAAACAGAAGAATACCCATCTGCCTTACCTGTCTTAAGCCCCTGTTCTGCTGCGTATTGAGAGAAAATTGGAGCGCAAATTATTGTGTATTGATGAATTTTTAAAAGTGCTGTCTTAACTTCTTTCGGAGCGCAAACGAAACCTACACGCCAACCTGTCATTGCAAAAGACTTGGAAAAACCACCAATGTATACAACTCTATCTTGCATTTCTTTAAAACTTGCAATAGAGCAATGTTTTTTGCCATAAGTAAGTTCTGCATAAATTTCATCGGAAATAACAAGTAAATCGTGTTTAATAATTATTGGAATAATTTTTTCTATATCTTCACGGTCCATAATTCCGCCCGTGGGGTTATTTGGATAAGGGAAAATTAAAGCCTTGGTTTTATTGGTTATAACTTTTTCTAAATTTTCCGGCGTTAACTTAAACGCATTTTTACCATCGCAATAAACGGGAACGGCTTTTCCGCCTGAAAGTTCTACACAAGGCTTATATGAAACGTAGCTTGGGTCTGGAATTAAAATTTCATCTCCTTCATCTACAATTGCACGCAAAGTAATATCTATTGCTTCACTTGCACCAACGGTTATTACCGTGTCTTCAAAAGAGTAATTTACGTTAAAACTTGTTTTTAAATATTCGGAAATTTCTTTTCTTAAAGATACAAGCCCACTGTTAGAAGTATACTGCGTATAGCCCCTTTTAATAGTTTTAATACCTTCATCTCTAATTTCCCAAGGCGTAATAAAGTCAGGCTCGCCAACCCCAAGGGATATAACGTCCTTTCTTTCGGAAACTATGTCAAAAAACCTACGTATACCAGAAGGTTTTAAATCTTGTGCTTTTTTAGATATAAAGTTTCTCATGCCTGAACTAATTCTCTCTCAAAAAGGTCGCCTTTTTTAACAATTTGACCTTCAATTTTATATTTTTTAAGTATAAAGTGTGTTTGAACACCGATAATTCCATCTATTACGCTTAATTTTTCTGAAACGAAAGCGGCAATATCGCCTAAATCTTTACCTTCTACAAAAACTGCAAGGTCGAAACCGCCACTCATTAGATAAAGGCTTGTAACTTCTTTAAAGTGGTAAATTTCTTCTGCTGTAGAATCGAACCCCTTTAATTTTTGTGGAGCAACCTTAACTTCTATTAAAGCCTGAACAAGTTTATCTTCTAAGGCTTCTGTATCAATAATTGCAGAATATTTTACAATAACCCCATCGTTTTCCATTTCTTTAACGGCGTTTTTAACGGCGGATTCTTCTACACCAAGCATTGCCGCAAGGTCAGAATAAGAATATTTTGCATTTTCAGTTAAAAGTTTGACTAAATCTTTCTTTAAGTTTTCCATAGCCTTCTCCAAAATAAAATTTTTCCAATATAATTTTATTATTTATATATTGTAAACCCCAAACGCTATTTTGTCAATAATTATTCTTGTCTTTTGCCTTTTCCCGTGATACAATAATTGTATGATTAGAATTTGGTTTAAGGTATTAAAAAAAGATAAAATTTTAAAGCAATACGTTTTTGAAAAACAGGGTGTTATAGATTATTCGGAATTTTTCGAATACGTTAGAGAATCGTGTGAAAATTTAGATATTCCAACCCCAATTATAATTAAAACGCATCTTTTCCACTATGCTAAATACAACACCTTAAAGTTCAGGAAAGACGATTTTGTTGAAAACGTAGATTTTGATTATTTAGTTTTAGAAAATTTGTTCTCATAGTATAAAAATCTCCCTTTAAAGCATACTAACCTTAAAGGGGGGAAATTATGAAATTTGCTAATTTTATAGCTTTTAGCCTTGTTTTAATAGGCGCACTCGTTTGGGGAATTATTGGTATTTTTAACTTTAATCTCGTTGCCGCAATTTTCGGCGGTTCGAGTGCTGTAATTTCCAGAATTATATATTCACTTGTCGGCGTTGCCGCTATTTGGATGTTTTTTTACTGGATTATCTATAGGCCTTTTACAAAGGCTGTATAAAATAAAAAGTCCGCTTTTGCGGACTTTTTTTTATCTGAAAAATTCTACACCTTTTTTTCTTAACCTTTTTATAGATAAGGTTAGCCCCGTTCCTAAAAGATAAATGGAAACAACCTGCCCTGCTAAAACAAGTAAAACGGAAATAATATACCCATAAGAAATATGTCCGTAGCAAAATTTCCACACTAACGGAAGCAAAAATGCGTTAAGCAAACAAGGGAAAAGTCCACCGACAAAAATTTTTAAAGACGTCTTTTTTATTTTCCTACAAACTATGTGTGTTAAAAGTGCCGCAAAAAAAGTTATTAAACTGCCAAAAACCACGTCTAATATAGCAGTTCCCGTTATCAAGTTTACTGCCATACAACCAACAAAAAGCCCAATAGAACTTTCTATAAAAAACAATGGTAAAAGTGTTAAACACTCCCCTATTCTAATTTGTATTGCCCCCGATGCCACAGGAAAGGCAAGAAGAGATAAGCAAGCGTAAAGGGCGGCTATAATTGCCGTTCTACATATTCTTTTAGTATTTTTTTTCATAAAAAAACCCCCTTTCGCCGAAAGAGAGAATTCCCTTCGGTTGTTTTAGAAGTGTTGTCCGAAAACCTTCGATTTTTTTTCTATTATATAATTAAATTATTGTTTTTGCAAGTATATTTTTAACTTTTACACTTTTAACACCTTTTTATTTTTAAAACCTATTGACATTTTTCGACAATAGTATAAAATGAATTTATACTATTTTTTACCTACAAGGAGTAATTATGGGAGAAATGTTAGGGGTAAAGAAATTCTTTACCAAAAAACGCCTTGCCGTTTTAATTGCAGGCGTGTGTATTATTGGGCTTTTAATAGCCGCAATGGCATCTGGGCTTTTAGCCAAACTTATAACTTGTCCTACTTGCGATGGAACGGGTTTATGGTTAAATGGTGAATGTATAACTTGCGAAGGTGCTCTCGTTCACAAAGGTTCTTTTTGGGCTTTACTTCCACCAATTATAGCAATAGGTTTAGCGCTTATCACTAAAGAAGTGTTTAGTTCTCTTTTTATTGGTATAATTTCAGGTAGTATTCTTGCTGCTTACACAAGGTCTGCTTCTGTTGGCGGCGTTTTAAAAGGAACTATCGATATTGCCATTAACGAAGGTTTAATTAATGCTGTTTCCGGCACGGCTGGTATCTTTGTATTTTTAATTGAACTTGGTATTATAGTTTGTATTATCAATAAAGCAGGTGGCAGTAGGGCGTTCGGCGAATGGGCAAAAACTCACATTAAAACCAAAGTTGGCGCTGCTCTTTGCACTTTCTTTTTAGGAATTTTAATTTTTATTGACGACTATTTTAACTGCTTAACGGTTGGCTCTGTAATGCGCCCTGTTACCGACAAACACAAAATTAGCCGTGCTAAACTTGCTTATTTAATAGACGCAACGGCTGCTCCTATTTGTATGATAGCCCCAATTTCTTCTTGGGCGGCGGCAGTTAACCAATACGTTGCCGGTGGCGATGGTTTTACCTTCTTCTGTATGGCAATACCATTTAACTTCTATTCAATTTTAACACTTGTGTTTATTATTTCCTTAACACTCTTAAAATTCGACTTTGGCCCTATGAAACGCCACGAATTAAACGCATTAAACGGCGACCTTTTCAGCGGAAACCAAGTTAAAGATAACTCTGGCGAACCTGCATCTAAAGGTAGAGTGTTTGACCTTATTGCCCCAATTGTTATATTGATTGTCACTTGTATTGCATCTTTATTTATTACCGGTTACGATGCAGAACACAACACAATTATTTCTGCAATTGGTAACACCGATGCAACTGTTGCTCTTCCTTGGGGCGGTCTTATCTCCCTTGTAATTTTAATAATTTATATGGGTATAAGAAAACTTGTTTCCTTTAAAGAATCTATGGAAGCAATTCCAAAAGGCTTTATGGCAATGGTTCCTGCAATTTTAATTCTAACCTTTGCAACTGCCCTTAAAAACGTAACGGGCGAACTTGGCGCTGCTTATTACGTTGGCGACCTTATGAAGGGTGCTGCAGGTAGCCTTTATGGTTTCTTACCAGCAATTATTTTCTTGGTTGCTTGTGTTCTTTCATTTGCAACGGGTACAAGCTGGGGAACGTTTGGTATACTTATTCCTATAGTTACCGCTATGTTTGAACCGGGTAGTCCTATTATGATTATTTCAATGTCCGCTTGTCTTGCCGGTGCAGTTTGTGGCGACCACTGTTCACCAATTTCCGACACGACCATTATGAGTAGTGCAGGTGCAGAGTGCGAACACTTAAACCACGTTTCCACTCAATTACCTTATTCACTATTTGTTGCAGGCATTTCCTTTGTTTGTTTCTTAATTGCAGGCTTTATTCAAAAAGCATATATAATGCTTCCATTAAGTATTGCAATTATGATTGGTGCAATTATTGCTACAAAGTTTATCGTTAAAAAGATAGAAAGCAAAAAAGCTAAATTACAAGAATAAAATTTTAAAAAAATAAAAGGCGTTGCTATTTTTTAGCAACGCCTTTTTTTTAACTTAATTGTGATTTTACTTTTAAAAATTTATTTTTTTGTTCTGATAAAACGGTTTCTTCTGCAGACTGAACTTTGTAATAACCACCTTCGGTCATTGCTAAAAACACGCTCATTTGGTCTCCTGCAGTTTCGGTTAAATGAGTTTTTGTCATACTTCTAAATCCCCTGCTTGCACCTTCAGTCATTGCAGTTGCATAAAGTTTAACCATTGTCTTTTCTAAATTTAACATATCTTGAAGTGAATCTTTTTC
>JAGBSS010000005.1 GCA_017631725.1 Clostridia bacterium
TGATTTTCTTCTGGAAGGTCGGTAGGCTTAATATAAGTTTCAAGCAAATCAAGTGGTGGCCTAACGTAATCTTTAAACTCGTAAGGCTTGTCGGAATCTTCTTCAACCACAGGCTTTTCTTCTATGCTTTGAGTAAACGCAGAAAGACTTGCCCTTCTTGAAGAATTTTCACCCCTAAAGCCAATTTCTATCTTTGGTTTTTCTTCTTCAGGTTCAAAAATAGACCTTGCCCTTGTGGAAATTTCCGGTTCAATAACTTCATGATCTATCTCTTCGTTTACAATAGGTTGTTCTTCTACCTGTTCTTCTACAACTTCTTCAGTAAATTCACTTATAATTTCCCTTTCGTTAATAAAAGATTCTTCAATGCTATCTAAAGCATCTTGTTTATCTTCTAAACTCCACTCGTCTGGCAAAGAATACTCTTCCACATCGCTAACAACGGGCGAATTTTGGGACGCAAAGTCTGGCACGTCTACGTAATTTCCCATAAAACTATCTGCCCTTGCTTCTACGCTGTCTTCATGGTCGATAAATGGAATTTCTTCTTTCCCACTTTCAGTAATAGGAGCAGAAACACTTACCGATGGCGTAATCTCCACACTTTTAGCCTCCGTTTCCTTACGAGTTGTCGGCTCAAAAACAGATTTTGTAAAATCTATTTTAGCGGGAGTTTTAATATAATCTAACTTTTCTTTGAACTCATTGGAAATTTTTGGTTTAGATTCTTCTTTTTTGGGTTCTTGGTATACGGCTTGACCAACACCTGCCACAAATTGAATTTTTATACCTGAAGAGTTTTCATCTTTTAAGGTTTCTTTTTTAGTTTTAAATTGGAAATCGCCAGAATTTTTTACAAATAACTTTTGTTTTGCCGTTATCTCTTCTTGCGTTTCAATTGGATATTCTTTAACGCCATCTATACTATTAGGAATAGCCACGGTAACCGCTTGTGGTTTAGAATATGTGCTTTCAAATTTTTCAGATGCACCACGTTTATCCTTTTCCTTATCTGACATTATGCTTTTTGTTAAGATATAAGCACTAATTAAAATTACAACGGCAAATAAAACGTATGCCCCTGCCGTTGTTAAAAGTTTTGCAACAGGACAAGCAACGAGAGTAAATAAAACACCGCCACCTGTAGAAACAGTTGCACCCCTTTTCCAAACTAAAGCAATTTGTTCACCAAAAGAAAGTTGAGCATCGTTTCTTGTTGTAATTGTATGGAAAACTAAAAATGCGCAAACTAAAAGCAAGGTAATAAACGCTTTTCTTTTTTTGTTTAGGCCTGTTTTTTTACCAGATAAAAGTAAAACGCCCATAAAAAACGACCAAGCGAGTGTGGGATATGCAAAATACCCTAAAAGCCCCATTAAATATGCCTTTACGTATGCACCGGGTAAAGAAAATATTTTATCCCCTGAAATAAGACATACTAAAAGTAGCGCAGAGAACAACATAAGCACTACGCCAAAGGTTTCTGCAGTAAATACCTGCGATTTTTTTTCTTGATTTTTATCTTTTCTGCCAAGACTATTCAAAACTAAATCTCCAAGATATATTGCTTCTATTAAATTATACCAAATACTACGTCTATTATCAATGTTTTTCCAAAAATTTTTGACTTATAATTATAATTATTTTTATAATATTATATAAATAATAAAATTTAAGTTATAAAAAATAAAAAGTCGCTTAAAAAAGCGACTTTTTAAACTATAATTTTTACTTATTCAAAATAAACCAATCTTCCGCAGTGTTCACAAACCATAACTTCTCCGCCCTTTAGTTTGTTTAATGCGTTTTGCGGAAATTCCATACCACAAGCCCCGCAAACCTTATCTCTTAAAGGAAATAAAACGGGACAGCGATTAATCGATTTTCTTTTTTCTTTATACA
>JAGBSS010000071.1 GCA_017631725.1 Clostridia bacterium
GTGATGCAAATAAGTCTGCAATTGGGAACACAATTAAAACTGCTACAATTGCAACTGCTATTGAGATTAATGAAATTACTACAGGTCCGGTAAGTTTTGTGTTTACTTTAGAGAAATATCTGTCATTATTTACCGTTATACCAAAACTATAAATTACGTTTAAAAGTAAAACGCCTAAAATTGCAAAACGGAAAATGGTAAATGGTAAAATTCCAGCAACAACTTCGCCAAGAATTGAAAATACTGCAAGTGCTAATAGCCCAATTTTGTCAAATGAAACGTTGCCACTTTTTTCAACAGTCTTTTTAACCATTTTCACGCCACTTGCAATACAAGAAATAACTGCAACTACTATAATGAAAAGTGAAACTGCGTAAGCAACTATATCTACCCAATCTGTAGCGCCAATAATAGCCGTTATAAGGTCAATAAGCCCGGCGGTTTCTACAAAGAAAGGAAGCACTATTAAAGCAATAAGGCTTAAAAGTGTTATAACAATTGACAATATGCCAAATGCTAAACCAAAATTTCTAAAGCCACGTTGTTTTTCTACCTTTTCTTTTCCAAATTGAAAAATACTTTCGTAACCCATAAACTCTCCTCTGCAAAGCCAAGTTTTGCTTTGCTTACGATTATTAATGTAAATATATAGTTATTATACAACAATAGATAATGTTAGTCAATAGCGCATACTAATTTTTTTGTCCGTTTTATATATTATATATGTCTTTATGGTTAATTATGCACATACCGTTAAGGCTTTTTCTGTAAAATTACCTATTAATAGCCACTTATCCCTTTTGTCTTGTGCTTTTTAAAAATCTTAAAACGTTTTCTACGCAAAACTCTAAATTCTCTTTGGTTTTATATCTTGAAACGGAAAAATCTTGTGGCAAGCGATTTATAGTAAATATACTTGTCACACCCATTTCATATGCCCCTTGCAAATCTCCTTCTGCCCCGCCAACAATTGCAATAACCGGAACGTTTTGCTCTTTTGCCTTTTGGCTAACCCCTATAACCACTTTTCCCATAAGACTTTGGCTATCTATTTTGCCTTCACCTGTAAAAATAAGGTCTGCATCGGAGATTAATTGGCTAAAGTTAACGGTTTCTAAAACGGTGTTTATACCCATTTTAAGTTGTGCCCCTAAAAAGGCAACTGCGCCTGCGCCCATTGCACCTGCCGCACCGCCACCCTTAAGGTTAGAAACGTTTATTTTAAGTTGTTTTTCTATAACTAAAGAAATACTTTTTAAGCCAAGGTCTAATTGTTCTACCGTTTTTTCATCTGCACCTTTTTGTGGAGCGTAAACGTAGGCCGCCCCATTTTTGCCATATGGTGGGTTGTCAATATCACACATTGCGGTAATTTTTATCCCTTTTAAGTTTTCTTTTGCCTTGCTAACGTCTATTTTAGCAACGTTAACAAGTGTTCCACCCGTAGGAATAAATTCTTTTCCACTTGCATCAAAAAATTTTACACCAAGTGCTGCCGCAGCCCCCGTGCCGTAATCGTTAGTTGCCGAACCGCCAAGCCCAAGAATAATATTTTTGCAATCACTTTTAATTGCGTGCATAATAAGTTCACCAACGCCGTAGGTAGTAGTCTTTTTAGGGTCTTTACAATTTTCCACAAGTGGCAAGCCCGCAACTGCCGCCATTTCTATAACGGCGGTATTATCGTTTAAAACTCCATAAAAGCCGTTCATCTTTTCAAATAACGGGCCGGTACAAGAAATATTAATCTTTTTCCCACCAAGTGCCGTTAAAAAACAATCTACCGTGCCTTCTCCACCATCTGCCACGGGAAGGCATACTGTCTTTGCGTTTGGGAACACTTCAGAAATTTTCCTTTCTATTACAGAACAAATTTCAGTAGAAGATATAGTTCCTTTAAACGAATCGGGAATAATAACAAATTTCTTCATAAAACACCATATATATTATTAAAGCCCGCATCAAGCGGGCTTTAAATTACCTTTTTCTATAAGTTGTGTGTAAAAGCTCGTGCGCTTTATCTTTAATAACGTTTTTATAAAGGTCTGCAATAACAGGATTTTCTTCTGCCCTTCTTACAACAGAATTTTTATCTGCTTGGTAAAGACCAACGTTTCTTGCATTTATATCTTTGTTTGCAGAAGGTTGACCACCACCGTTAACACAACCACCGGGGCATGCCATAATTTCTATAAAGTCGAATTGTTCGCCTGCTTGTAATCTTCTGATAACTTTTTCTGCATTACCAAGACCACTTGCTACTGCAATTTTTAAATTTCTTTCACCGAAAGGAATTTCAAACTCTTTAATACCTTCACTACCACGTTGACCTAAATTTGCCAAGGTTAAAAGGTTAGAACGAGTTTTATCTTCACTTACCTTTCTTAAAACGGCTTCGGTAACGCCACCCGTTACACCAAATATAACGCCTGCGCCAGAAACGGTGCTAAATGGCATATCTACTGCTTCTGGCTCTAATTCTTCGAAAATAATGCCAGATTCTCTAATGAGTCTTATTAAACCTTTTGTGGTTAAAACTGCATCAACGTTTTTGTCGCCATCAACAATAAATTCTTCTCTTGCCGCTTCAAACTTTTTAGCCGTACAAGGCATTACTGCAACGTGGAAGTGCTTAACGTCTTTATTCATTTCCTTTAAAACTGATGCCATCATTTGCATTGGGGAACGGCAAGATGAAATATTATCTAAAAGTTCTGGGTGCTTTTTCTCTGCATATTGAATCCAAGCAGGACAGCAAGACGTTATAAGTGGTAAATTTTTGCCTGATTGTAATCTTTCTGCAAACTCTTTAGTTTCTTCCATAACGGTAAGGTCTGCGCTTAATGTGGTATCGTAAACTTCATCAAATCCCATACGGCGAAGAGCAGCAACAATTTTACCCATTACGTTTTTACCGTTTTTAACACCGAGTTCTTTGCCGATTGCAACCCTTACTGCAGGTGCAATTTGAACGGTAGTTTTTACTGAACTGTCGTGTAATGCATCCCAAATTACTTCTGCCTCGCTATGAAGAACGAGAGCACCGGTAGGACAAACGGAAACGCATTGGCCACAGCCTACGCAAGGAGAATCTTTAATAGGTTTGCCAAACGCGGTTGAAATTACCATTTTAGAACCACGGAAAGCAAAGTCTATAGCGCCAACGTTTTGAACTTCGTTACACATTCTAACGCAGTCGCCACAAAGAATACATTTAGATTGGTCTTTTACTATGCAAGGAGAAGATTCATCTTTTTTAACTTCAGGCGCATTGTTTGGGAAACGAACGCCTTCAATATGGAACACCCTTGCAAGGTCTTGCAACTTGCAGTCGTTATTCTTTTCACAAACGGTACAATCTCTGCAGTGGTTAGCAAGTAAAAGTTCCAAAATATTTTTACGATATTTTCTTAATTTTTCGGTATTGGTTTTAATTTTCATACCTGCTTTTGGTGGAGTAGAACAAGCGGCTTCTAAACTGCCCCATTCGTTTTCAACCATACACATACGACAAGCGCCATATACAGAAAGTTCAGAGTGATAGCAAAAGGTAGGAATTTGAATTCCTGCTTTTCTAATAAGTTCAAGTAAGTTTTTTTCACCGTTAATCTCTACGGGAATTCCATCTACGGTCACAAATTGTTTTTCCATATTAGTTCTCCTTTATTGCCTTGAACGGACATGCAGAAAGGCAACTTCCGCACTTAATACATTTAGATTGGTCTATTTCAAATGGTTCTTTAATTTTGCCGTTAATAGCACCAACAGGACAAAGCCTTGCACATTTTGAACAGCCTTTGCAAAGATCTTTGTCAATAGTAATAGTTTTTAATTTTTGACATTCGCCTGCTGGGCAACGTTTTTCGTAAATATGTGCTTCGTATTCGTTTCTAAAATATTTAATGGTAGAAAGAACAGGGCCTGCGGCAGTTTTGCCAAGACCACAAAGAGCCATTGCTGAAATCATTTCACCAAGTTCTTCTAAAAGTTCAATATCTCCATCTTGACCTTTGCCTTCTACTATTCTTTCTAAAATTTCAAGCATACGCTTTGTTCCTTCTCTACAAGGAACGCATTTACCACAAGATTCGTTTTGGGTAAAGTTCATAAAGAATCTCGCAACTTCTACCATACAAGTGCTTTCATCCATAACAACCAAACCACCAGAACCGATAATTGCACCAACTTTTTTAAGCGAGTCAAAGTCAAGTGGCAAATCTAAATGTTCTTCGGTTAAGCAACCACCAGATGGGCCACCAATTTGAACTGCTTTAAATTTCTTGCCATCTCTCATACCGCCACCGATATCAAAGATGATTTCTCTTAAGGTTGTACCCATTGGAACTTCGATAAGGCCGGTGTTTTTAACGTTACCGGTAAGAGCGAACGCTTTTGTTCCAGAACTCTTTTCCGTTCCGTAATTTTTATACCAACTTGCACCGTTTACAATAATTAGTGGAACGTTTGCAAAAGTTTCTACGTTGTTTAAAACGGTAGGTTTATCGAAAAGACCGTGTTCAACCGTTCTTGGAGGTTTAACCCTTGGCATACCACGTTTACCTTCGATAGATGCTGTAAGAGCAGAGCCTTCACCACAAACGAACGCACCTGCACCACGGCTTATTTTAATTGTGAAAGAGAAGTTAGAGCCTAAAATGTTTTCGCCTAAAAGGCCGTATTCGGTTGCTTGCTTAATTGCATTTTTAAGTTTAGCAACAGCCACAGGGTATTCTGCCCTAACGTAAATGTAACCTTCACTTGCACCCGTTGCAATACCTGCAACAATCATGCCTTCAAGCATTCTGTGTGGATCGTCTTCCATAACAGAACGGTCCATAAACGCACCGGGGTCACCTTCGTCGCCGTTACATACAACGTATTTAGGGAAGTTCTTTTGTCTAGCAACTTGACTCCATTTTCTACCAGCAGGGAATCCACCACCGCCACGGCCACGAAGACCAGATTCGGAAATTTCGTTAACGATGTCTTCGCTATTCATTTCGAAAGGTGCCTTTTCTAATGCAGTATAACCATCGTTAGCAAGATATTCATCAATGTTGGTAGCATCTATTTTGTCGCAGTTGAAAAGTGAAAGTTTAGTTTGTAATTTATAGAAAGGAACTTGTTTTTGTTCAACGTAAGTTTTGCCGTTTTCGGTATAGCAAAGTCTTTCTACACATTCGCCCTTTAAAACGGTTTTTTCAACTATTTCTTCACAATCTTCTTCTTTAACTTTAACGTAAAGCCAATCGGTAGGTTCAATTCTAACTAATGGACCCATTTCGCAGAAACCATGGCAACCACTTTTCTTAAGCCTTACGTCTTTAGCGTTTTCCTTTTCTAAAACAACGCTAAATTCAATATTTTTCTCCTTCATAATAGAAAGGAATTTTTCATAAACCTTGTTTGCGCCTTTAGAAACACAACCGGCACCGCCGCATACAACAATGCGAAGTTTTTCTTTTGCAAGCGCTGCTTTAACTAAATTGCGATAATCTCTTAATTCTGCAACGTTTTTAAACATTTTCCTTCTCCTTAATGCTCTTTAAAAGTTCTACTGCGCTGTCAGGCGTCATAGTAGGATAAATTTCATCGTTAACCATAATTGCAGGTGCTGAAGAACAAGCGCCAAGGCAAGAAACGGTTTCTACCGTGAAAATAAAATCGTCGGTAGTTTTTTTGCTTTCGGATAAGCCAAGTTCTTTTCTCATTGCATCTAAAATTGCTGTAGACTTTCTAACGTGGCAAGCAGTTCCATCGCAAATTTTAATTACGTATTTACCTTTCTTTTCTAAAGAGAAGTTTTCGTAAAAAGTTGCAACGCCGTAAATGCCAGCTTCTGGTATGTCTAATTTTTCTGCTATGTAAGGGAAAATTTCCGCAGGAAGATATCTATAAACTTCTTGCGCCCTTTGAAGTATAGCAATAAGCGCTTTCTTTTCTGTGCCGAATTCACTTATCGCTTGGTCTAAAACTGTAAAATCGATTTTGTTTTCCATAAGGCTCTCCTTTTTTATTCGATTGTAAAGCAAAATCACGTTAAACGCCGTTAATTTTGCTTGATGTGAGTTATATTTTGCCAACTTTTAGCCAAAAGCCAAACTATGGCATTATTGTGCCAAAGTATTTTACTACTTTTAAGTGTTTTTGTCAATGCAAAAACCATTTTTACTTACTAAAATGTTTAAATATTTTATTAGTTCATTATAACACTAAAAAACAAAAAACATAGCAAGTTATGGATACCCTATAATGGATTTTTAATTTAATACAAAAGTGTAGCCCACTATAATTCGCTTTAAGGCGAAATATGGTGGGCTTTTCTTTATCCACAAAAGATTAAAATAAGCCGGGAGTAAAAACTCTCGGCTTTTTTACTGCTTATTTTTTATCAACTTTATTTTTAATTCTTTTCCCCATAAATGTCTATGTCCGAAAAATGCGATTGTTTTCATTACTTACCACCCCATATATTCCATTATAGCACAAATAGAAGATATATCTCCCATTTTTCAAAAATAATTTTGATAAAATTATAGAAGATATAACTTTGGGAAAAATAAATTTATGAAATTAGAAGAAGCAATCACAAAACGGATTTATGCTTTGTGTGAAGAACGAAACATAAGCCCTAACAAATTAGCATCACTTTCAGGAATGCCAGCTGGCTCAATGAAAAGTATTTTTTACGGCAAAAGTAAAAATCCCGGCACAAGAACACTACTTGATATGTGTCAAGCTTTGGAAATTTCATTATACGACTTCTTCAATGACGATTTATTTAAGAACAAAGATTTAGAAGGAACATATTAAAAAAGGCTAAACACGAAAATCATGTTTAGTCTTTTTTTCTTTGTAATTATTTTCTATGTGTAATGAATTGCCATATGATATTTATATCAAAATATAAAAAGCCCGAATATAAGTAAATGCCTTATATTTGGGCTATTTTCTTATTATTTAATTCGATAGTTTCTGGATACTTAAACGCCCCCGCAATCTTGTCAATACCCTTTTTAAAAATTTTCCTGCTTTTTCCTAAACTTTTTTATTAAAATAAAAAAAGACAGAAAATTCTCTGTCTTTTTAAAGTTGAAAATTTCACAATTTATTCGTTAAAGAGTGGTGTAGAGAAATATCTTTCTGCCGTGTCAGGTAACACGGTCACAACCGTTTTTCCTTTGCCTAAAAGTTTAGCAAGCCTTTTTGCCGCCGCCACGTTTGTTCCAGAAGATATCCCGCACATAATACCTTCTAACCTTGCTAAATCTCTTGAAGTTTGCAAGGCTTCTTCATCGGAAATAATGCAAACGTCTTCAAAAATTTTAGTATTTAAAACGGGTGGAATAAGTCCATCGCCAATACCCATTTGAATATGTGTTGATATTGTTCCGCCTGCTAAAATTGCCGCGTTTTCCGGTTCTACTGCCCAAATTTTTATATCTGGGTTTTGGGCCTTTAAAACTTCTCCAATGCCTGTTATCGTTCCGCCTGTGCCAATTCCAGAGCAAAAGCCGTGTATTGGGCCTGCCACTTGCTCTAAAATTTCCAAGCCCGTGTGGTGGCGATGCACCATTGGGTTTGCAGGGTTTTCAAATTGTTGCGGAACAAAAACGTTAGGGTTTTCTGCTTGCATTTTTAAAGCCAACTTTAAGCATTGGTCTATGCAGTCTCCAATGTTTCCATCATCGTGAATTAAAACCACTTCTGCCCCGTAATGCTTTACGAGTTTGCGCCTTTCTTCACTTACGCTGTCTGGCATTATTATTATTGTTTTATATCCTTTAACAGCACCAACGAGTGACAAACCAATTCCCTGATTGCCACTTGTAGGCTCTACAATAATGCTGTCTTTTGTCAATAAGCCTTGTTTTTCCGCCTCGCAAATCATATTGTAAGCCGTTCTCGTTTTTATAGAGCCACCCACGTTAAGCCCTTCGAACTTAACTAATATGTCTGCGCTGTCGTTGTCTGTCATTTTGTTTAGTTTTATTATAGGTGTATGCCCTATTGCCTGTAAAACGTTTTCAAATATCATTTAAAAAATTTCCTTTGGTTTTTTGCCTTAACTTTTTATTTTATTCTGGTTTGGCAACCTGTTTTGTAGATAGCGTTAGCGTTATGCTTTGAGTTGTGTATTCAGTAGTTCCATACCACGTCTTTCCTTTGTATTTACCCTCGTATGAAGTTACACTTGTTGCACCGTTATTGGTAAACGTTCCACCTTCTTCTATGGTTATTAGTCCGCCAACGGCAGATTTAACTATAAGTGTTCCGCCATCTTTAACAATACATTGTGCATCGCCTGCATCTAAATTAGAGTAAACTGCAGGGTGGCTTACCGTTGGAACTGCATCCATCGCCGCTTCTGTATACACGGTAAGCGTTCCTATTTCAAGCGTTGCGTCTTGACCAATTGTAAACACACAACCCGGCAATAGTTTATACATATAATCCATTTTGTATGTTCCATCGTATAGTGCAATGTTAAATCTCCAAGAAAGCGGGAAGAAAACGCCTTTCGTTGTAATATTAAATTCTTGTGGGAGAATAAGTAAGGTAACTATTATCTTTATAGACATTGGGTCTGCTGTTGCCCCGCCGTAAAGATTTATACTCATTATTCCGTCTTGCCAATCGTCTGCACCCGTATAACCACCAACAATATCATATTTAAAGGTCATATAACTGTTTTCACTTGCAAAGTGAACTACTGCGTTTTCAGTGGTGCTTACTAAATTTATTGTCGTTGCATTGTGTTGGTTACCAGCATAAAGGTTTGCATAGCCGTAAACGTTCGCACTATTTTTTATGGTGGTAAAAACCGTGATGTTTCTCAATTCAAACTCGTTAAACGCAGTTGCTACCCCTGAGTTGTACATAGAAGAATAATACGTTCCACCACCATAGTTTCTAACAACAAATGGCAAGTATAAGCTACCGCCGTTTACTATTACTTGGCTACCGTTATTATCCGTTTCTTCCACTATTAAACCAAACAAGTTTATAGTTCCGTTAATGCTATCTATAATTGCATTATCCTTTAATACAAGTTTTGCGGTGTTTCCGTTAGTGCTACCTGCAAATGGATAGCCACCGCCACCGCCATCTAACTCGCCTGCAATTTGCAACTTGCCGTTTATGGTAAGTTTAACGTTAGAATCTATAGTTATTAAGGTTAGCACATCAATAACGGGCAACTTACCAATGTTTTTCGTTGCCGTGCCGTTTTTATTCATGCTATCTGCCGTGTGTGGAATATTTAAGGTTACGCCAGATTTTATAGTGCAATCACTTACAATAATTGCATCTTTTTCTCCAGCAACAACCCATATCACGTCGCCACTAACAGATGCTTTTAGCGCACTTTCTATAGAGCCGTAATAATTATTCCCTATATATGCAACTTGTTTAACCTTTAATTTTGCAACGGCTTTTTGTGACGATACAAAGTTTCTTGCATCGTTTGGATAGAAGGCAACCATTACGTTAACCGTTCCATCTATTATCTTTTGACCATAGGCAAACGAATATTCAAACCTTCCTTCTGTGTCTACGTTTAAACTTGGTAAAGAAATCATATTGCTTTCATTTGTATAGTCAAACGTGTTTTCGTAAACTTCTACGTCTTTATAAACTTGCGCAGTTAAAATAATTTGGCGAGGATTAATTATTAATGTAAACGTTTTTTCTAATCTCGTATACGTAGGGTCTTCTTCTACCGTTAACGTTATAGAATAAGTCCCCGCCTCTGTTGGCATTGAATTTTCGTTATATTCCGTGCCGTTTATTCCCGTTGCTAATATTTCCACAGTGCCGAATTTTGCCCCAATATTTAACGTGTCTAAATACGTTATCGTTTTGGTGTCGGAAATTTCTGCCACGTCACCCGTCCAAACGTTTGCAGGTTTTAATTCTATTGCAATAATTTCTACTTCAATAGAAAGTTCTCCCTTTAAATAATGCTCACTTTCTTCGCAAGTAATTTCTACTAAATATAAGCCGGCATTGTTTAAGCCATCTACTTCCGTTCCGTTTAAGAAATATTTATACGTTAATTGTGATTCCGCATGGCTTAAGGTTATGCCTAAATTGTAATCGGCATTTTCATTATATTCGAAAATAGTGTTTTTAGCAGTTATAACGCTTTCTGCTTTTAAAAGAGTAATTGTTATCTCACCCTGCTGATTATTGTAGTTTTCTTGGTCAACGGGAACAAATAAAACTTGGCAAACGTTTTCACCAATTAATAATTGTTTATTAGGATCGCCCCACATATACTCGTTAGATGGCAGTTTAACGTGACCAATAATGCTTGCATTGTCTTTATTATAGGTTAATGGGCCTATCTCACTTTGAATAAGAGCAAAATCTGCAACATTTGCTTTGTTTATAACCAGTTTTTCCGTTAAGCTTGCTTGATATTTATCAGACTGCAAGGAAAGAGTTATATCATAATCACCTGCGTTAATTTTTGCGGTGTTTCCCAAAACAACGTAATCTTTTTCACTATCGCAGTCCAAAATTCCAACCACGCTAAAAATTAATTCTTGCTCGCTACCACTATAAACAAACTCTTTTTGTTCAATCTTTATTTCCACCCTTCGTTTTAAAACGGTAAGGGTAATTTCTCTATCTATTACGTTATAATTATCCCTGTCGACAGGAACAAACCTAACTTTAACCGAAATTTCACCCATAGTTAAAATAGGCATATCTTCTACCCATTGCCAACTACCTGCAGTAGGATTAGAACTTGAAATTTGCACGTCTTTAAGTAAATTGCCGTAAACAACTTGGTCTTCGTTAACTATAGCATAAACATCGTGCGTTGCCTTTAATACGGTTAACCTTCCTTTAACAACGGAAACGTTAAAGTTGTCGTAATTTTTTTCTTGTAAATCTATTTCATACTCGCCACAAACGGGGCTTAGTAAAGGGGCATCTACTTTTACGTTTAACTCGCTAACAAGCTCACTATTTAACTCCTTTCCGTTTGCATCTAAAATATTCACAGAGAAAGCTGGAACGGACGTGTTGTAAAACATTTGTTTACTTTCAATAATAGCCGTCACGTCTTTTTTCGTAATTTCCAAAGTTCCTATGTGTTCGCCTTGATAGTTTTCATCGTTAATAATTAAAGCATACTCGTATAAGCCAACGTTTTTAGCAACGCTGTCGCTAATGCAAATAAATTCTACGTTAACGTCTTTTATATCTGCTAAATCAAGGTTATAACTTGGCGCTTTTTCCTTTCCATCGTATTCAAACTGTACTACAACGTTAATAAACTGCAAGGTCTTTTTGCCAACGGAAATTGCAACTTGGTCGGTTGCATACACTTCCCCGTTATTTAAAACAAACTGCACGTTAAAGTTTTGAACGCCAACACTATTTAAAACGGTGTTTTCATCTTGAACAAACTGCCAAGCACCAAATTTGTTAGATGGCAAGGCAACCGAGCCTAACTTGTCTAAATATTCTGCTTTAAGGCTTGCCAAAGATGGAAGAACAACGTTTTCTGTAAAAATTGCGTTTACAACAATATTATCACTTAAAGTTTCAGGAATTTCTTCCCAACCACCAAACGTGTAATTTTCTTTAGTTGGTATTTTAGATGAATCTAACTCACTTTTATCAAGCACTAATTGAGTGTCAAAAAGGTTATTGTCCGCAATAAACTGAACCTTGTATTTAACGGAATAGTTAAACACAAATTCTTGTTTTTTATAACTTATTTTAATACTTTTTTCGCCAACGCTACTTGTATCAACGGCACTTTCAAACATCTCTTGTTCTAACTGAACGTAGCCTTCTTCTCCAGAAGGGGAAATTACTTTAATATAAGAATTGCTAAAATACTCTTCAAAATCAAACTCCGATTGGTATTCTAACACGTTGTTTTCTTTATTTAACTCCAAACGATAACTGTCTTTTCCCAAAACACAACCGGAAAAGACCCCAACTATTGCCATTGTTATTAAAGCAAAAACACTTAAGATTTTAGTTGCAAAAACTGAAGATTTGTTTTTCATACCTTTTCTCCTTGCTTTTTAAACTTTTTTCTATTACTTAAAATAGATGCAATCGTATGCATTATTAGTTTGTAAAATTTCTTTTTGTGCAACAGGGCTAAACCTTGAATTTCCACCATACACCGTAAAGTAGAAGGGGTGTTCCCCTGCCGCCGCCTCTAAAAAGTCTTTACCCACGTCTTTAAGTGAAATTTTGTAGTTTTCAAATTCCACTTTATAGTTTTCGCCTAAAAGCCCTTTAAAACTCTCGCTATTATTTTCAAACACACTATAATTTTTTCCGCCACCAAAGAAAGCAATGCCACCGTGAACGTATTGTTTTCCGTTTTCATTGTATAAAATAGAAGTGTCTTTTAATTGGCCTATCATTTCTTTTATATCTAACCTTATAGAATCGTATATGCTACCTTCTGGTGCATTGTTATCAATTAGAGTGCTACTATCAATATTGTTTATGTCTTTCCAATCGTATATTCTCACGTCGCCACTAAATACCAACTTAACACCATAACTTGTGCTTGCTATATTTTCCCAACCAACTAAAAATTCTTTATATTTAGGGAAAACTTGGCTTGCATCTAAAAGCATTGGGCCAGAGAAGTGAGCATCTAAACCAATGCAGAAAATACCAGAATCTTTTAAAACACAATTTTCCACGTTTACAAAAGTTTTAATATATTTTTGTTCGTATTCTTTTTTCTCCGCTTGAGTTTTTGTCGCATAGTGCTGTTGTGCGGGGAAGTCAAAAATATCGTTTTCATCTAAATATGGAGATTTATATCCATTGATTTGAGTACTAAAAGGCTCTTTAAATAAATTGCTACCAAGCCTTAAAACAAATTCCCTTGCACCTGTTAAAACGCTATTTTTAATATTTAAATGAATTACTTTAGAACTATCTTGTTCATCGCCAAACGCACTTATAACAGTTCTGCCGTTGCTTATTCTTGAATATTCGATATTTACGTTGTCGCCTAAAACTTCTACAACCGTTCCAACGTAATCTAAATCTGTTAAATCATAGCCACTTTCAGTTGCTTGAAGGTCGCATCCTTTTAGACAAACGTTATTTAACTTGGTGTTTTCGTATACGGCAAAACATATATTGTCTTGCGCTTTTACACTAACTATGCTAGAACCAGAACTGCCCAACGCAACAAAATTTAACGGACCGTTAAATAATGCCTTTTGTGCCAATCTATCTGCATCGCTAACGTTGGTAACGTTATTTGCGTTTATTTCAAAGCCGTTGCCATACACGTCGTTTTTAAATTGCATTAAAGTTATTACTTTAGTTTCGCTACTTCCAATATTTTTATAGAATTTGGTATCGTAAGTGCTTTCAATTTTATCAACGTTTCCATCAACGTAAAAATTATTTCCGCTAATATCTTTGCCAAAATCATCTTTAATGTCGCCCTGTAAAACCACCACTTTGTTTAATTTTACTGCCGTGTGTAAACTTATAAAGTTATTTACTTCTACACCATTTCCTACACA
>JAGBSS010000072.1 GCA_017631725.1 Clostridia bacterium
ATAACACAGATACATATTCCTTGCGTGAGAGAAAGTACGCTGATATTCCAAGTGAATTTGTGGCAAATGACAGCGGAATTATGCTTTTCTCGTTTGATGAACATGAAAAAGCAGATAAAATTATAATTTTAGGGGATATTTATAATCACGGACCAAGAAATCCTTTGCCAGAAGAATATTCTCCAATGCAAGTTGCAAGTGCTCTTAATCAAGTGAAAAATAAACTTATCGTTTTAAAGGGTAATTGCGATAGTGTTGTAGATACTTATATTTCCGAGTTCGATTTTAACGAAAATTTGGTTTTAGTAGAAAACGGAAAAAGCATATTTTTATCTCACGGGCACGTTTACAACAAAGATGCTATGCCTAAAACCAATTATAATGCAGTAATTTACGGGCATTTTCACAAAGCCTTTATTGAAAGGGTAAATGATACAATTATAGCAAATCCAGGTTCAATTTCATTGCCAAAAGATGGAATAAAAGCCTATTTAATTATAGAAAATAATCAAATTATTTTAAAAAACACAAAAGGGGAACTCTTAACTAAAGAGTTAATATAAATTTATGTTTGGCTTAAAAAATATAACCAAAATTTACGAAACCAAGGGTAATGCAACCGTTCGTGCGTTAGACGGCGTAAATATTACCCTTAAAGACAACGGATTAGTGTTTATTTTGGGTAAAAGTGGTTCAGGTAAAAGCACACTTTTAAACGTTATGGGCGGGTTAGACTCTCCAGATACAGGTGAAATTATTGTAGATGGCGTTTCAAGTTTAAACTTTGACCAAGCCGATTTCGATGGATACAGAAATACTTACGTTGGCTTTGTATTCCAAGAATTTAATATTTTAGATGAGTTTACCGTTGGCGAAAATATTGCGCTTGCATTAAGGCTTCAAAACGTTCCTTGTTCACAAGAAAGGGTAAACGAAATTTTAAAACTTGTTGACCTTGAAGGTTTGGCTAATCGTAGCCCAAGAACACTTTCTGGTGGCCAAAAACAAAGGGTTGCCATTGCAAGGGCACTTATTAAAGACCCCAAAATTATAATGGCAGATGAGCCTACCGGTTCACTTGACTCTCAAACGGGTGAACAAGTTTTTAACACGCTAAAAAAACTTTCTAAAGAAAAACTTGTTGTTGTAGTTTCTCACGATCGTGATTTTGCAACCACTTACGGGGATAGAATTATAGAACTTGCAGATGGTAAGGTTATATCTGACCAAGAAAGGGTTGTAGAAGACGGAGAAGTCGTCTTCAAAAACGTAAACACCTTTGAGGATACCTTAGTTATATCAAACGGTGCATCGTTATCAGATGAAGATGCTAAAAAAATTATCGACACCATTAAGCAAATGGGTGGAGAAGCCGTTATTACCTTTGGCGAAGAAAAAAATCAAAAGGTTAAACAGGCAATAGAATTAAAAACTGAACAGGTAAAAGGTACTTTTGTAAAAAGTAAGCCCCTTCCAGAACTTTCTGCCGAAAAGGAAAAGAAAGAGTTTGTTAAATCTAAACTTCCACTTTCTCACGCATTAAAAATGGGAACAAGTGGCTTTAAACGTAAACCTATACGTTTTGCATTTACCGTATTTTTATCGGTAATAGCATTTATGTTATTTGGCGTTATGTCCACACTTATGTTCTACACTCCAGCATATTCCGTTTCTCGTGCTCTTCAAGAAAAAAATTACAAAAACGTTGTAATGAGCAAAAGTTACGACTATATAGAACGTTCTATTACCGTTAAAACAGACGGAACGGCGATAATAGAAGGAGATTATAAAGAATCTGCAAAAGCACTTTTTGGAAGTAGCGAAATTGAAGAATTAAATAAAAACGATTTAGGTCTTAATTTTGCAGGTATATATACCTTATCAAACCCTGATAAAGATGCAAGAAAACTTCCGCTTCAAGGCATACAAATTAAAAGTGAAAACACCGCTTACTTTAAAATAAGGGAAATGACAGGTTTTTCCGATTGCGGTCACGACTATTTAATTAATAGCGGTGCACAAATTTTGCACGGTCGTTATCCTAACGCAAAAACTGCCGGTATGGAATATGAAGAAGTTGCCGTTCCAGAATACGTTTACGAACTTTACAAATCATCTTCCGATTCTATTGTAGATTACGAAACGTTTATAGACCACACGATTATAATAGTTCAAACCACAAGTGGTGGAAAATATCAATTAAAACCAACGGGAATTTATAGAATTTCCGATTTAAGGAAATATGAAAAAGTAAAAGACTCTTCTACCGAAGAATATGACGAAATGCTTGTAAGCGAGATATCTGCATTACTATTTGAACTTTACGAAACGTTAGAATATAGTTTAGATACCGTTTTATTTACCGCACCAGATTTTTACGATACCCATAAAGGCGAAATTGCCGCTCAAGGCTATGGCGATTTAAAATCACTTGTGGCAAATAGAATCTCTATTAGTAAAAATATGCCAACCGAATTAGGGGTTAGTTTATCTTTCTATACAGAGTCTATTATAAAATACGTGCCAGAAAGGTTTAGTTTCTATAACGTTTATGGAGAATCAAAAACCTATGCTCCAAACAATAGCGAAATTTGGTTACCAAAAACCATTTACGATAATTACGTTAAAGAGTTGGGTTCGGCAGCTGAGTTAGAAAATAGGCCTATGTACGTATTAAACAAAAATGCCGAAATAGTTATGCTTAATTTAGCCGGCTATTATGAAGTATCCGGTCGCCAAGTTTCTTCTAGATATTTAGTCACAGATGAGTTTTTATATGCCAACGCAAACGTAGAAGTAAGTAGACAAAATTACGTTATTTCTACCTATACACCAACGGCAGATGCTAAATATAACTATGTTGCAACCATTTCAAATAACACCGTTTCAGAAGTAAATTATATTCTCCAAAAAAGGGGAGACGTGTTTATGGAAATGGAAAATACCGTTTACGATAAACTTTATCGTGGGGATATGATTTCCTCACTTAACTCCCTTAAAAAGATATTCTTGGCTGCAGGTTTAGGTCTTGGCGTTTTAGCAGCGTTAATGCTTTATAACTTTATATCCGTTTCAATTGCAACAAAGAGAAAGGAAATGGGTATTTTAAGGGCTGTAGGTGCAGGCAGAAGAGACGTGTTTAGAATTTTCTTTACAGAATCGGTTGTGTTAGCATTTATTTGCTTTATTATAGCATCTATTTTAGCGGGCATAGGCGGTGTAATTTTAAACAACGTACTGTATGGTATATTTGAACTACAGGTAGTTCAGTACACTATTAAAAACATACTTTTAATATGTGTAATATCCTTTGGAATTTCCCTTGCCGCAACGGTATTGCCCGTTATGGCAGAAGCAAAGAAATCTCCTGTAGAAAGTATTAGACAACTTTAATATAATTAAAGCCCGCATTTTGGCGGGCTTTAAATTTTTATTAATTAAATTCGGGGCAAATTAGTTTACATTTGCTCTTTTTTAATGCCTCTAAAATCTCTTTAGGTGGCAATTTTTCCGTTACTAAATAATCAACGTCGTCAAAGGTAAAGTCGGTACACATATATATCTTTTTAAATTTAGCCGAATCGCATAAAACGGCAAGTTCTGCCGAGTTTTTTCGCATTTGTTGTTTTAATTTTGCTTGCTCTATGCTTGAATCGGTAAAACCTGCATTTACGTCTATTCCCATACAACTTACAAGGGTTATGTCTGCGTGAATTCTTGAAACGTATTCAATGGTGTCAGTTCCCATTATAGAGTTAGAGTGGTTTTGTATAAGCCCCCCTGCAATATAAATTTTAACTGAATTGGTGCTTGAAAGTAAAAGTGCGTTTCTAAGTCCCGTTGTAGTCACGGTTAGATACTTAAAGTTGTTTAAAAAGGGTATTACAGCCCCCGTGGTAGAAGAAGAATCTAAAAAAATCGTCTGCCCATTTTTAATAAGACCAGATGCTAAAAGAGCAATGGTTTTTTTAGCAGAAGTGTTTGCGTTTTCCCTTAAAGCAAAGGCAGATTCTTCACCAGCAGGGGAAAAGAGCATTGCGCCCCCGTGTGAACGTTTTATTAAACCTTGGCTTTCCATAATTCTTAAATCTCGCCTAATTGTAGCACCGGAAACAAAAAGTTCTTCAGTTAATTCTTCTACTTTAACCGATTTTTTCTTTTTTAAAAGTTCTAAAATCTCTTGTTGGCGTTCTAACGCAAGCATTGTATATTCTCTCCCTATAAAATATGATTATTTGTTTTCATTTGTGATTATATTTTATCATAAAAAAAATTATTTGACAAGTTAATGAAAACATATTTTCAAAATCATATTTATATGATATAATTACTCCAACTGAAAATATAAAGGAGAAGTAGTCAAAAATGAAAACTAAAGCCGTTAGACTTTATGGAAAAGAAGACTTAAGATTAGAAGAATTTGAACTTCCTGAAATTAAAGAAGATGAAATTCTTGCAAGGGTTGTATCAGACAGTATTTGTATGTCAACCTTTAAAGCAGCAGAACAAGGTGCAGACCACAAAAGGGTACCAAGTGACGTTGCAGAAAAGCCTGTTATAGTTGGGCACGAATTTTGTGGTGACATTGTAAAGGTTGGCGCAAAATGGCAAGGCAAATATAAAGAAGGTGCTAAATTTGGTATTCAACCTGCTATGAGCGGAACTGTTTACGCACCAGGCTATTCTTATCAATGGATTGGTGGCGATTCTCAATACGTTATTATTCCAAACGAAATTATGGAAAACGATAACTTAATAGAATACACAGGTGAAAGCTATTTTAAAGCATCTTTAGCAGAACCTGTATCTTGCATTATTGCGGGCTACCACGAAAACTATCATTCAGATTACGACAACCACGCTCACATAATGGGCATTAAAGAAGGTGGCGCAGTTGCAATTCTTGCAGGTGTTGGTCCTATGGGTCTTGGCGCAGTTGACTATGGTATTCATTGCGATAGAAAACCATCTTTAATGGTTGTAACCGATATAGACCAAGCAAGGCTTGACAGGGCAGCATCACTTTTAACAGTAGAAGATGCAGCAAAAAACGGCGTAAAACTTATTTACGTTAACACTTCTACAGTAGAAGACCCTGTTGCATACATTAAATCTTTAAATGGTGGCAAAGGATATGACGATGTGTTTGTATACGCACCTGTTTCTGCTCTCGTAGAACAAGGCGATGCACTTTTAGGCGATGGTGGTTGCTTAAACTTCTTTGCAGGTCCATTAAAGAGCGATTTCTCTGCAAAATTTAATTTCTATGACGTTCACTATGCTTTCCACAGAATTACCGGAACAAGCGGTGGTAACACAAACGATATGAGAGAAGCATTAAAACTTGCAGGCGAAGGTAAAATTAACCCTTCTATTATGATTTCTCACGTTGGTGGTTTAGATAGCGTTATAGATACTACTTTAAATCTCCCTAACATTAAGGGTGCTAAAAAACTCGTATATACTCAAATCTCAATGCCTATGACTGCTATTGCAGACTTTGCAGAACTTGGCAAAACCGATAAGTTCTTTAAAGATTTAGCAGACATTTGCGAAAGAAACAACGGCATTTGGTCTGATGAAGCAGAAAAATACGTTTTAGCAAACGCAAAGAAAATCTAATTTTTAAATAAACAAAAAGGAGATATATTTATGGCAAATGGTGTATTAATGCCAAAGCAAGGTATAACCGTAGAAAGTTGTATTCTTACCAAATGGAACGTAAAAGTTGGCGACGTTGTAAAAGTTGGCGATATACTCTTTTCCTTTGAAACGGACAAGTCTTCTATAGACTATGCTTCAGAAGTAGAAGGTGAAGTTCTTGCAATCTTTTGCGAAGAAGGCGATGAAGTTCCTGTTTTAGAAAACGTTGCGGTTATTGGTAAAAAAGGGGAAGATGTTTCCGCTTTTAAACCAGGTTCAACCGGCGCAGTAGTAGAAGAAGTTAAAACCGTTGTAGAAAGTGCACCTGCTCCTGCAGTAGCAATTCCAAGCGATATTAAAGCAACCCCTGTTACTATGCCAAAATCTGGTATAACCGTAGAAAGTTGTATTTTAACAAAATGGAACGTAAAAGTTGGTGACAAAGTAAACCTTGGCGACGTTCTTTTCTCTTACGAAACTGACAAATCTTCTTTCGACTTACAATCTGAAGTAGCAGGCGAAGTTCTTGCAATATTTTATAACGAAGGAGATGAAATTGCAGTTGGCGAAAACGTTTTAGCAGTTGGCGAACACGGTGTAGATGCATCTTGTTTTGCTCCCGGCGCTGCAACAGCCGCAGTAGTAGAAGTTAAGGCAGAAACTTCTAAAGTAGAAGCACCTGCAGAAACTCCAGTAGCAACTGCTGCAAAGCAAGACGGGGAAAGAATTTTTGCTTCACCAAGGGCTAAAAATTTAGCAGCAAAACTTGGTGTAGACTTAAAAACTGCAACTGCAACCGGCCCTAACGGCAGAATTATAGAACGGGA
>JAGBSS010000073.1 GCA_017631725.1 Clostridia bacterium
CCTTTTTATATCCATTTCCCATAGCGGAGATTATGCTTTTTTAGCCTTATCTGATAGTGAAATTGGTATAGACGTTCAACAGATAAAGCAAGTTCAAAGCGGTTTAATTGAAAAGACTTTGACGAAACTTGAAAGGGAAAGTTTGCAAGAAAAGGAGCAGTTTTTCACCTTTTGGTCGGTTAAAGAAAGTTATTTAAAGTTAATTGGAACGGGGCTTTCCGCTGGGCTTAAAAACGTAGAGTTTAATTTACAAAACGGCAATATTTCATTTAATCAAAAACCGCAAAAAGTTAAAACTTACGTAGAAGAGCAAAACAATTATATTTTTTCTATCGTTGCCGAAAATTTAACTGATAAAATTTTGATAGAAAACGTGAAAATTTAATAAAAAAAGTCTGCACTTTCCCTGCAGGCTTTTATTTTTTTGTGTAAAGCCAATAAAAATAATAAAAAATGCAAAATAAAAGTGTAAATTGCAATAAAAATCTTTGCGTTAAATTGACAGTTGTGGTACAATAAATAGTGTCTATATTTATATTATTTTATTTATAGATAATATTTTTTATGGAGAGAATTATGGAATTTCGTATTGAACATGACTCTATGGGGGAAATTAAAGTTCCCGCAGACAGATATTGGGGCGCTCAAACTCAAAGAAGTTTAGAAAACTTTAAAATCAGCACGGAAAAAATGCCTGCTGAAATTATAAGTGCTTTTGCAACCTTAAAAAAGGCTGCTGCTCTTGCTAACTTTAATCTTGGTAAAATTTCAGTTGAGAAAAAAGATGCAATTGCAAAAGCGTGCGACAAAATTTTACAAGATGATAGTTTAAGGGTAGAATTCCCACTTGCAGTATGGCAAACGGGTAGTGGTACTCAAAGTAATATGAACGTTAACGAAGTTGTTGCAAATTTAGGTAACGAAATTGCAGGTCAAAAAATTCTTCACCCAAATGATGACGTTAATAAAAGCCAAAGTTCTAACGACACTTTCCCAACCGCAATGCACATTGCTGCAGTTGTTGCAATAGAAGATAAACTTTTCCCTGCAATGGACAAGTTAGTAGAAACTTTTAAAAGATTGGAAAAGGAAAACGAAGGCATTGTAAAAAGTGGTAGAACCCACCTTCAAGATGCAGTTCCAATAGCATTTTTCACAAGAAATTAGCGGTTGGAGAGCAATGGTAGAAAAAACCAAAGCACAAATTCAAGTTTCTTTAGCAGGAATTAAAGAACTTGCTTTAGGTGGTACAGCCGTTGGTACAGGTTTAAATACTCCAAAAGGGTTTGACGTAGAAGTTGCTAAACAAGTTAGCCTTTTAACAGGTAAAGATTTTATAACTTCTTCTAACAAATACCACGCGTTAACTTCTAAAGATGCATTAGTATTTACTCACGGTGCAATGAAAGCACTTGCTTGCAACCTTATGAAAATTGCAAACGACGTACGTTGGCTTGCATCTGGGCCAAGAGATGGTTTAGGCGAAATATTTATTCCAGAAAACGAACCAGGTTCTTCTATAATGCCAGGTAAAGTAAATCCAACCCAATGTGAAGCAATAACAATGCTTGCAGTTCAAATTATGGGTAACGACGTGGCTATATCCGTTGGTGCATCTCAAGGTAACTTTGAACTTAACGTATTTATGCCTGTAATTATTCATAATTTCTTACAAACCGTAAGGCTTTTAGCAGATGGCATTATATCTTTCGAAACAAACTGCGTAACCGGTATTAAAGCAAACAAAGAAAAAATGAGACACAACCTTTACAACTCATTAATGCTCGTTACTGCGCTTAACCCATACATTGGTTATGAAAATGCAGCAAAAACTGCAAAACTTGCTTATAAAGAAAACATTTCGTTAAAAGAAGCGTGTGTAAAACTCGGATTTTTAACTGCTGAAAAATTTGATGAAGTTTTCTTACCAGAAAAAATGGCTTATCCTAACGTATAAGGAGAAAAAATGAAAATATGTTATTACCCAGGGTGCACGCTTAAAACAAAAGCAAAAGACCTTGATATGTA
>JAGBSS010000074.1 GCA_017631725.1 Clostridia bacterium
ATATTTTTGGGGCAAGCAGTTATTCATCTAACTCATCATACGTGCCAAGTTCATTAAAAACTGTTGTTATCACAGGTGGTACAAGTATAGGTTCTTTTGCGTTCTCTGATTGCAGTTCATTAACAAGTGTAACAATAGGCGATAGTGTAACAAGTATAGGTTCTTCTGCGTTCCGTAATTGCACTTCATTAACAAGTATAGTAATACCAAATAGTGTAACAAGTATAGGCTCTTATGCGTTCTCTTATTGCTATTCATTAACAAGTATAGTAATACCCGATAGCGTAACAAGTATAGGTGATTATGCGTTCTCTTATTGCTATTCATTAACAATTTATTGCGAAGCGAAAAGCAAACCAAGTGGCTGGCATAAAACGTGGAACTCTTCCAACCGCCCTAATATTTGGGGATATTTAGGTTGATTTAAGGCAAATTTATATTTAAAAAAAGGATAACAGCGGTTATCCTTTTTTAATTTATTATATATTCTATGCGGTTTTATATAACCTTACGGCAACGGCAGTCATATCGTCTTTACACTTGCCGTCTGATATTTCTTTTGCCTTTTCTATAACTTGTTTAGCCATATTTTGTGGGTTAAATGGTGAAAGTGTTCTTAAAAAGGAGATTATCTCACTTGAACTACCAAAAGAGTCTACCACTCCGTCTGATAAAAGTAAAACAACGTCGTTTTCGGTTAATTTTGTTTTCGCAACGGCAGGTTTAACTTCGTCTATAATTCCAAGTGGCAGGGTGCTACCAGATACAATTCTAATTCCTTCTTTACTAATTATAAAGCCATAGGGTGCACCATATTTAATAAAATCTGCAGTTAAGTCTTTTAAATCAATAACGGAAACGTCTAACGCAGTAAAGCAATCTTCGGTGTTTATAGATAAAAGTTTGTTTACCGTTTGTAAAACTGCATCTCCAGAAAGCCCTGCTTTATAAAAACTTTCAATTAAAGAAAGGGAAACACTTGAAAGTTCACTTGCCTTGTTTCCGCTACCCATTCCATCAGACAAAGCCACCAAAAGCCTGTTTTTATCTATTCTTAAAACGGTGTGAGTATCTCCACTTTTGCTTGTGCCGTCTTTGGTTAAATTATAAACACCAAAAATGCAGTCGTAGTCTAAACATTTAGACATTTTAACGTAAATTTTTTTGTTTGTAACAGGGTATTCGCTTTCTATTTTTATTGGAATATTTAAAACTTTAGAAATTTCTTTTTCTATTATCTCACTTGGCAGTAAATTGCCGTTAAAAATTGCAGATATAGAAAAATTCTCGCCATCTCCAAAAATTAAAATTTCGCTAACGTTTATTCCACGTTTTTTTAAAGCATCTAAAATTTCTCCTTCTTTTTCGCTTTTAAACTTTAAAATTGCACCCGTTTCAACCGCTAAAGAATTTAATACTTGACTTACGCTTTTTGATTGCATTGATAAAAGTTCTCTGCCTTTTTTTACATTTATTTTATCAATAACCGCCTTTCTATGTTCGGCTAAAACCTTGTTTGTAGTTACAAGCACAAGGTTTGGGTTAGGGCAACCATCCGCAAAGTTTTTAGGCATATCAATTAAAGAAACTTTACCTTTTGCAAAGGCAATATCAACAAACTTGTCTAAATCTTCTTTGTCGGGAGTGCCGTTTACAAGGCAATTTTGGTTATTTTTACATTTCTCACACGCACAAGTTTTAATTTGCTCTTTTAAGTAGCATTTAGAAAAGTTTTCGCTTAAATCTTTTTTATTAAAAAGGTCAAACGCACACGATATTTCGTTAAACACGTTAGAAAGTTCAAAAAGTCTATTAGATATTGCTTGTCTGTTTCTATTTAACGTTTCTTTAATAAGCCGTTTATCTTTAAATGAATTTAATTTATCTTTAAAATAGTTTAAAGTTTTTTTTGGAATTAAAACAAAGGTTAAACAAGCAATTAAAACACAAAGCACGTCACTTAAAAATATTCCGCCGTTTAAAGCAAAAACTTCTTCTAATATTAAACTTGTAAAAATTGCACCAATGGGGGAAAGAAATCTTGAAAACTCTGAAAGAAAAGAGCAAACGGTAGCAATGCAAAAATATAGTGAAACGTAAGATATGTTTTTATAATAAACGCTTATTGACGTTGCCAAGATAACGCTAAAAGCGTAAATTTCCTTGCCGGAAAAAATACAACTTGAAAGTAAAAGGGTAAATATAATAATTCCTTTGAAAACAAGTGGCGAAAAGAAGTTGCATACACCAAGCCCAAAAACGGAAAACACAATAAAAATAGAAAAAAGTTCTTCTAACCCAAGTTTGCTTTTAAAAGATTTTTTGCAAATTGCATTGGTTGCTATAACGGAGACACAACAAAACAAAATGGTAAATAATGCTCCGAAAATTTTACTATCTTGTAAAATAAACGAGTTATTTAAAGGGAAAAAGAGGTAAATTAGGTTTAAAATTGCTAAAAGCAAAATTATTTGAAAGTTGGCGCTTTTATTTTTTGCTTTAAATATTCCAAAAAATATTGCCGTTATAATAGATGCAATTACAGAATAAAGTACGTATTGGCTTTTTTTAATTACAAAAGAAAGAAAAAACGCCAATGGAATAATTAATGGTGAAAAGCACGCACTTTCAATTGAAACTAAAAGCGAAATAGATAAGGTAGGCGCACTTTCGCTAACGGAATTTAATATAATAAAACCTAAAAGGGAAAACAATCCCCCTAAAACTCTTTGAAAAGTAAATTTTGCCGTGTAATTTTTCATAATTTCTCCTTTTATGCCTATTGTAATTAAATTTTAATAAGGTAAAATGTCTTTTAATATCGTATAAAAAAGAAAAAGGTCTTAAAAAAACTAATGGCAAGTATAAATAAAAGTTTTTGAAAAACACTTGTTTTTTATTTTGTATGTAGTAAAATAAAATAGAGGTGAAATTATGATTAACGTTGGTATTGTAGGTTATGGCAATTTAGGAAAGGGTGTTTTAAAGGCTATTCAAAAATGTAGCGATTTTAATTTGGTTGGCGTTTTCACAAGAAGAAAGGCAGAAGACCTTAATCTTCCAAACGGTGTAAACGGCTATTCAACCGATATAATTTTAGAATTTAAAGATAAATAGACGTTTTAATTTTATGTGGTGGTAGTGCAAAAGACCTTCCTGAAACAACTGCAAAATATTTAGAAAACTTTAATACGGTAGATTCTTTTGATACTCACGCAAAAATTCCAGAATATTTAGATAATTTAAAAAAGGTGGCAGAAAAATCTAAAAAACTTTCTGCAATCTCTATTGGTTGGGACCCCGGCTTATTTTCAATAGCAAGGGCAATTTTTGCTTCTGTTTTACCTGATGGTAAAGATTATACTTTTTGGGGGAAAGGTGTTTCCCAAGGGCATAGCGATGCAATTAGAAAGATAAATGGTGTTAAAAACGCAATTCAGTACACCGTTCCAATTCAAGATGCAATAGATAAAGTTAAAGGTGGCGAAATGCCTGAACTCTCTTCTTTAGAAAGGCACGAACGTGTTTGCTACGTTTGTGTGGAAAAAGAAGAAGATAAGGACAGAATAGAAAAAGAAATTAAAGAAATGCCTAACTACTTTAAGGGCTATAAAACAACCGTAAATTTTGTTTCCGAACAAGAAGTTAAAGCAATGCAACAAAAACTTTCTCACGGGGGCGAAGTTATAAGAACGGGCAAAACAAGTGAAGAAAATAATCAAGTGTTAGAATTTGTTTTAAAATTAGATTCTAATCCAGAATTTACGGGTAGCGTGCTTGTTTCTTACGCAAGGGCAGTTTATAGGCTTGCAAAAAATGGAGAATTTGGCGTTAAAACCGTGTTTGATATTCCACTAAAATACTTAAGCCCAAAATCTGAAGATAGTTTAATTAAGGAATTATTATAATGGCAAAAGTTAGCAAAAGGCAGGTAAGAAAGGCTGTAAAGACAATTTCTAAAGCACCAAAGGGCGTTGTTTTCGTTTGCTATTTATTGGTTGTAGTATTAGCACTTGGATATTTTCTCTACACCAATTTTTTTGTTAAAAAAGGTGGAGAAGATTATTTAGTTTATTCTAACGTAGAAGGGGAAATTTCCTTTCACTTTTTAACCCTTGGAAACTCAACCCCCGGCGATTGCACTTTAGTTCAAGTTGGCGATAATGATATTTTAATAGATGCCGGTAGTGATGAAGATAGTTTAGACGATGTCAAATCTTATTTAAGCGATAAAGTGACAGACGGCGTTTTAGAATACGTTATTGTTACCCACTCTGATATGGACCATATTGCTTGCTTTCAAGTAGATGGCGGAATTTTTGACAGTTACGAGTGTGAAGTTATTATAGATTTCCCAAAATCTACGCATAGCGAAACAAGTGGAAGTTATAAAGACTATCTTGAAAAGAGAAACGCTGAAATTTTAGCAGGGGCGGAGCATTATAACGCATTAGATTGTTATAAAAATACAAACGGCGCTAAAAGGGTGTATGAACTTTCTCCTTACGTTGATATGGAAATTTTGTATAACTATTATTACGACCATAGCGCGACAAAAAACAACAATAATTCCGTTTGCCTACTTTTTAATCACGAAGGTAGAAAGTTTTTATTCACGGGTGATTTGGAACATAACGGAGAAGACGATTTAGTTAGAGAAAACGATATTGGCAAAGTTTGTCTATATAAAGCAGGGCATCACGGTTCAATCACATCATCTTCTAAAACTTTATTAGATGAAATTAGACCGGATTTTTGTATATTCCAAACGGCTGTTGGTACGGATAAATACACTTCTGACACGGCAAATCAAATGCCAGCGCAAAAGGTGTGTGATGAAATTAAAAAGCATACGGACAGAGTTTACGCAACAAGCATTGCCGATAGAGAATTTAATGGAGACGTGGAAATTGCAGATTTAAATGGAAATATCGTGGTTGTTTCTAAATTAGATAGAATAACCGTTTACTGCTCTAATAACGCAACAAAACTTAAAGATACAAATTGGTATAAAGAAAGGCGAATTACCACTTTATCTTAAAAAGAATAAATAATTTTAACCTTCGCATTATATTAGCGGAGGTTTTTTTAATGTCAAAATCTAAAGGGGTTATAAAGGGTGCGTTAGTTTTAGCAATTAGTGCCTTTTTGTCAAAATTTTTAGGTGCAGTATATAGAATTCCACTTACAAACGTAATTAAGGGAGAAGGGCTTGGATTATACCAAATGGTTTTTCCAATTTATTGTATATTATTAGATTTTGCAGGGGCAGGCGTGCCGACGGCATTATCTAAAATTATTGCAGAAAGAGGGGAACATAAAGAACAAGAAATTTTATCTACCAGCATTAGATTAATGGTAATTGTCGGGCTTGTTGGTACAATTATAATGTTTTCACTTTCATCTGTTTTTGCCACCCTTCAGGGAAATAGTCAAGCCACTTTAGGGTACGTTTTTTTAGCGCCGTCTGTTATTTTGGTTGCCTTGTGTTCTTGCTATAGGGGGTATTTTCAAGGTAAAATGAATATGATACCAACGGCTATAACACAAGTGGGGGAGCAAATTGTAAAATTGCTTTTAGGCGTGCTTTTAGCAAGCCTTTTCATGCCCAATTTATCTTTGGCAGTAGGTGGAGCAACGCTTGCCGTTACTTTATCAGAAGCATTTGCCCTTTTATGGATATATTATAGGTATAAAAAAGAAATTAAAAGAGACCCCTTTTATTTTAAACCAAATAAAATAAACTTTTTTAAAAATGCAAAAATAGTTATAAAAACCACTGTTCCAATAACTTTAGTAGGCTTAATTTTGCCCATTTCTCAGTTTATAGATAGTTTTATCGTTGTAAACCTTTTAAGGCAATATTCTTTAAACGCAACGGCTTTATACGGCCTGTTATTTGGTGTCGGCGTAACTATAATAAACCTACCCGTTGCAATTTGTTATGGATTAGCACAAGTGGCAATACCTTCCGTTTCTTCTGTCAATATAGAAGAAGAAAGGGCAAAACGTTCAATTAAAGTGATGTATTTAACTTTGTTTGCTTCTATTTTAGGGGCTATTTTAACTTTTACATTGTGTACACCTGCGGTTAATATTCTATTTAGGTCGCTTTCTACAGGGGAAAGATATACCGCAATAAAAATAATAAAACTATTAAGCCCATCGGTTGTGTTTTTGGCATTAACTCAAACGACAAATGCCGTTCTTATTGCAAGGGGAAAGGCATATTACCCTTTAATTGGCCTAATTATCGGTGCAATTGTTAAAATTGTTTTAGAGTTAACTTTAGTTTCTAACCCAAGTCTTAACATTTTTGGTGGCGGAATTGCGCTTATTGCTTGCTATTTTACCATTTGTTTGCTAAACTTAATTATATTGATATCGGTAGGGGTAAAAAATGCAAATAAAACCGCTTATAATGGGCAACCAGTCAGTTGAAAATAACGTTTTTTTAGCACCAATGGCTGGATATACAGATTTTGCTTTTAGAACCGTGGCACTAAAATTGGGCTACGGCTTAACTTTTACCGAACTTGTTAGTGCAAAAGGGTTAGTTTACAAAGGGCAAGGCTCTGTTGACCTATTAAAAAGTGATAATAAAAATAAAACTTCCGTTCAACTTTTCGGCTCTCAGCCAGAGTTTATAAAGGCTGCTTGCGAAAGTGAAGAATTGAAAGATTTTAAATTTGTTGATATAAATATGGGTTGCCCTGTTCCCAAGGTGTTTAAAAATGGGGAAGGCAGTGCACTTTTAACGGATATAATAAAAGCGGAAAAGGTGGTTAAAGCGGCTGTTTCATCAGGTAAAACCATTTCTGTAAAAATAAGAACGGGGCAAAAGTATGGGGATGACGTTGCAACGGAATTTACAAAAATGGCAGAAAATTCAGGGGCAAGTCTTGTCACAATTCACGCAAGGGTAAGAGAAGCCTATTATTCAGGCGAGCCAGACTATAATGCAGTAGAAAAGGCAAAAAAGGCTGTTAAAATTCCCGTTATAGCAAACGGTGGAATTAAAAGCGTTAAAGATGCCAATTTAATGATTGATAAAACGGGTGCAGATGGTGTTATGCTTGCACGTGGGGCGATAGAAAATCCCCTTTTAGTTTGCGAAATTTTAGGTAAAAAGTCCCCTTTAACTTTAAAAGAATTTATATTCTCGCAATTAGACCTTTTATCTACGCAAGAAGGGGAAGAACGTTCTGCCGTTTTGTTTAGAAAGTTTATTTCTTATTATTTAAAAGGTTTAGCGGGTATAAAAGAATTTAAGTTAAAACTTTGCACGGCAACAAACGTTCAAGAAATTAAAGATATATTATCAAATATTTTTTAACATATAAATTGCTTACATAATATTATAAAAAGAGAAAGTTTTTGGGGGCAGAAATGGAAACTCTTTTTATAACCGATTGTTCTATAGAAGATGCGTTAAAATTACATGGCGACGATATTTCAAACGCAAATTTAGTTGTTTTTGGGTTTAACGGAATGGGGCTTGTAAGTTATAAAAAAGAACTTTCTGGCGAAACGGATTATTTTAGAGATTTAGCAATTTTATCTAAACAAATTAAAGGTGTTGTAATAAGTGGTTGCGATACCGATTCTTACGGAAGTTTTCGCCACTCTGCCGCAATAGCCGATTGTGGAAAGCTTTTAGGCGTTTCCGATATGGTGCATTTAGAAGAAGGCAGCGAATTTGTTCCGGGGGCTGCTTTTAGGGTGTACGATACAAGTATTGGCAAAATTGGTATTATTATAGAAGACGATTTGTATTTCCCAGAAGTTGTAAGGGTGCTTTCCTTATGTGATGCCGACTTTATAGTTTGCATACTAAAAAAAATAGAAGATTTTATGCCACAAATTATGCTTCGGGCATCTGCTTACTCAAACGGCGTTTCAATGTCGCTTTGTGCTAAAAACTATGCTTGCGTTGCAAACGCAAACGGAAAAATTTCTGCACTAACAAAAACGGGGCTACTTAAAACCGAAGTTGCAAAAGATAAAGATTATCACTTGGTCAGTTTAAGAAAACGTGGTATGTATAAAGAATTTAATTCAGGATATTAGGAGAAAGATATGGCGTTAAACGTTGTTTTAGTTGAACCGGAAATTCCGCAAAATGCAGGAAATATATCAAGAACGTGTGCAGTCACAGGCAGTATTTTACATATGGTAAGACCTTTGGGCTTTGAAGTTTCGGACAAGCATTTAAAAAGGGCAGGGTTAGATTATTGGCACTTTTTAGAAATTCATTACTATGATAGTATAGAAGAAGTAATGGACAAGTTTTATAACGGTTCTAATTTTTGGTTTTTTTCAACCAAGGCAGAAAACGTGCATTCAGACGTAAGTTATAAAGACGGCGACTTTTTAGTTTTTGGCAAAGAAACAAAAGGATTACCAGAATCACTTTTAGAAAAATATTATTCAAGATGCGTTAGACTTCCAATGATGGATGAAACACGTTCTCTAAATTTATCTAACTCTGTATGCGTTGGCGTATACGAAGCGTTAAGGCAACTTAATTACCCATGGCTTAAAGTTAAGGGAGAAATTCCTAAAAGATAGCCATTTTTAGCCTTTCATATAACTAAATTGATTGACAAGCAAATTGCTTTTTTATATAATATTTAAAAATGATAAAAATATTGTTCGGAGGGATTTATGAACAAGAAATCTATAAAAGACGTAAACGTAAGTGGCAAAAGGTGTTTAGTTCGTGTGGACTTTAACGTTCCTATGAAAGATGGTGTTATAACAGATGAAAACCGTATTAACGGCGCTCTTCCAACCATTAAATATCTTGTTGAACAAGGTGCAAAAGTTATTTTATGTTCACACATGGGCAAGCCACACAACGTTTTAACCGAAGGCTTTGGCTTAAACAAAAAGGAAAAGAAGGCTGTTGAGGCTCTTCCCGAA
>JAGBSS010000006.1 GCA_017631725.1 Clostridia bacterium
CTAAGCCGTTTGCAGTTCTTGATACAACAATTTGTGCACTTCTGCCTGCGTTTTTAACACGTTTAACGTAAACGTTAAGCCTTTGGTTAAGTTCGTATTTTTCACCGGGAACTTGTTCTCTTGGTAAAAGCACGCCTTCTATTTGATTTCCACCAATTTCAACGTAAACGTTGCCATCTTCTATACGGCGAATAGTGCACGCCATAAGTTCGCCTTCTCTATCTTCAAACTCACTAACGGTGTTTGCGTGTTCTACTTCACGAAGTTTTTGCATAACCACTTGTTTTGCAGTTTGAGCGGCAATTCTTCCAAAATCTTTGGTGTTGATTTCCTTGGAAACAACGTCTCCAACAGAATAACTTTTTTTAATTAATTTAGCATCTTCTAAACTAATTTCTTTTTCTGCTTCGTTTACTTCTTCTACAACCGTTCTGTTACTGAAAAAGCGCACGGTTTTTCTTTCTGGGTCTAACCTTGCTTCTATTTCGCCAGCATCTACCGCATATTTTCTGTATGCAATAGTTAAAGCATTAGATAAAGCAGCAATAAAATCTTCTTTAGAAATGCCTTTGGTTCTTTCGAGTTCTTCGAGTGCTAAAAAGAATTCTTGACTTGTCATTTTGTTTTCTCCTGTTAAGGTTTATTAAATTTTTTATGTGATTTCTATTCGAAATCTATAAACTCGTTCATTTTAACGAGATTTTTCATATCTATTGTAAAGGTGTTTTTTGCATCTACCTTTAACGTCACTTGTGTGCCTGTATAGGCGGTTAAAATCCCTTCGTAAAACTTTTTGCCACGAATAGAATCTTTTAATTTTACTTCTACCTTTTGACCAATATGATCTAAAAAATCTTTTTCCGTTTTAAACGGCCTATCTATCCCTAAACTTGAAACGTTTAAAGTATAAGGCTCTCCATAAGTTGGGTCGAATTGGTCGATAGGCTCTAAAATATAACCGTGAAAAAGAGCGCAAGTGTCTAAATCTACACCGCCTTGTTTATCAATGTAAATGGTAATAGAAGAATTTTTAATTTCTACTTCTGCAATGGTCACCCCTGCTTTTTCTGCATATGGGTTTAAAAACTGCACTAAACTATCCGTTTGTTTAACTTTCACTTTAGCCCCTTACAAAAAATAATGAGAACGGAAACCCGTTCTCATAAGAAAATGTCTCTTAAGATTAGTTATATTTTAGCATATCCCTTGCTCTTTGGCAAGTATTTTTTTAAAAAATTTTTTACCCTTAAAATATTATTTTAACTTTTCGACTTTATCTTTAATAGTTCGATAAAAATCTCTGCAGTTGCGTATGCATCGGATAAAGCCCTGTGATGTCTAAATTCTATGTTAAAATGCTCTGCCACCGTTTTCAAATCGGCTTTTTTAAGCATTGTTAAATACCTTCTTGAAAGTTCTAACGTGTCCATAACTTTATTGGTAATAGCGTAATCTTCTGCCCCAGCAAAACGTTTTATAAACTTAACGTCGAAATCGGCATTATGCGCAACTAAAGTTGCACCTTGAATAAACTTAATAAAGTCTGGAATAACCGCCCCAATTTTTGGAGAGTTTTTAACCATTTCTTCGTTTATTCCCGTAAGATTTGTAATTTCTTCACTTATTGCGTAATCAGGTTTAATTAAAGATGTAAATTGTTCTACCATTTTGCCATCTCTAATTTTAACCGCACCAATTTCCGTTATGCCGTTGCTCATAACGTCCGTTCCCGTGGTTTCAAGGTCAAAAACAACGTATTCGTTTTCTAAAAGTTCCTTTGGAAGGAAATTATCATCATCGAAAACAGATGAAACCTTTACCACTTCTGCCTTGGTTGGGAAAATTAACTTATAATCTTTAGGTGGTTGCTTTTTGTATTTTTCCTTTTTTACAAAATTGTCTGGGAATTCACAACCGTTTATCTTTTCAAAGGTAAAAGATTTTCTGCCGTTATAATCTCCAA
>JAGBSS010000075.1 GCA_017631725.1 Clostridia bacterium
GCTAGAAGTGTAGAAGGTATAAATATTTTCGATGCAATTAACGCAAATAAAAATCTTTTAATTGCTTTTGGTGGACATTCTCAAGCAGCGGGAATAACTCTTGAAAAAGATAATTTTAACTCTTTTAAAAAGGGTATAAATAGTTATGTAGAAGAAAATTTTTCTAATTTTGAAACAGAAGAAATTATCTCTGCAGAGTGGAATATAGAAGGCGATTTTAGTTATGAATTTGCTAACGAAATTGAACTTTTAGAACCCTTCGGTCCGGGATTTAGTCGTCCACAATTTACGTTTAGCGCAACTATTATAAATGCTAAACCCTTAAAGCCAAATTCTCCACATTTAACTTTTAAAGAATTAGGGCTTGAAATGTTATATTTTTATAGCGAGAAGGAACAAGAATTTTTAAATATACCTAACAAAAAAGTTGTTGTTTTTGAACCAAGTATTTCTTATTTTAACAATAAACAATACGTTAAGGGTCTTGTTAAAAAAGTTGTTTCTACAAACGAATATGGCAAAGAAATTTTACCATATATTTTAGAAAGTCAACTTAAAAATTGCTTAAAATCGATAAATTTTACCCCAAAATTTGTAAGCATAGATAATGTGGTAAACGTATCTAAAAAAACCGTTTTTGCTCACTTTAATGGTCTTTTTAACGATGATAATATGCTTTTAAACGGCTTGAATACCTATCTTTTTGCTAAAAGCAAAGTAGATTCTAAAAATTCGGCGATAATTTCACCTATAGTTTTCCCAGACGGGGTAGAAAGGGTTGTTTATTTAGAGCGCCCATTATTCGTGCCGGAAACAATGGCAGAAGTTGTTGTGCTAAAAAATGGCAACTCACTTTTAAACTATTTAAGTTTAGATAGAGATGATTTTACTTGGGCTTATTCTAAACTTATGGAAAATAAAAATAAAGAATTTATTTCTTCTGTAGAACTTTTTGCAGAAGAAGGTTTAGACAGGGCAATGCAAGGTGTTTTTGCTACCGAAGTTTTTAAAGAACTTGGATTTTTTAAACACGAAAACAATAAACTTATTTCTGTTTATGGTGTTAAAGCACCTTTAACGGAATCTAAAATATATAATCTTATATCGGAAGTGAAAAGCGGATTATGAGTTTAATTTTAGAAAAATTTAGTGCAATTTACAGAGAAAAAGATTTTCAATTAATAAAAAAGGCGCACGACTTTGCAAAAGAAGCACACGCAAACCAAAAACGTGCCTCTGGAGAAGAGTATTTCACTCATCCAACGGCAGTTGCATCAATTTTGGTTGATTTGGGCTTGGATTCTGCAACCATTGCTGCTGCTTTTTTGCACGATGTTATAGAAGATACCCCCGCATCTGAAGGGGATATAAAAAAAGAGTTTGGTGAAGAAGTTTTAGAGTTGGTTTTAGGCGTTACTAAACTTGAAAAAATAGAATTTAACTCTTTAGAAGAAGAACAAGCGGAAAATTTCCGTAAAATTTTCGTTTCTATGGCAAAAGATATCAGGGTAATTATTATTAAACTTGCCGATAGACTTCATAATATGCGTTCCTTAAACTTTTTATCTTACGATCGCCAACAAAAAATGGCAAGGGAAACGCTTGATATTTTTGCGCCTTTAGCCGGTAGGCTTGGCATATCGCAAATTAAGTGCGAATTAGAAGACCTTTGCTTAAAATATTTAGAACCAGATTTTTACGAGTATTTACAAACCAATATAGAAGAGCAATTAAAACTTGGAGAAGCAACCATTGGTAATGCCGTAAATGAAATTAGGCAAATGCTTTCAGATGGAAATATTAAAGGGGAAGTTTTTGGAAGAAAAAAACACCTTTATAGTATTTCTCGCAAAATGAAGCAACGAGGCAAATCGTTAGACCAAATCTACGATTTAGTTGCCGTAAGGGTGCTTGTTAACACCGTTGACGAGTGCTATGAAATTTTGGGTAAAATTCACCACGTATGGAAGCCTGTTCCAGGTAGAATTAAAGACTATATTGCAACACCAAAGCCAAATATGTACCGTTCACTTCACACAACGGTTATGACAAGGTTTGGTAGAATTATAGAAATTCAAATTAGAACTTATGAAATGAACCACGCAGCCGAATATGGTATAGCGGCTCATTGGAAATACAAAGAAAATAAATCTCAAGAAAACGAACTTGACTCTCGACTTACTTGGATAAGAGAAGTTATGGAGTGGCAAGGCGGATTAAAGGATAGTAAAGAATTTTTAGATTCTCTAAAAGGTGATATTTATAGCAGAGAAGTATTGGTTTTCACACCAAAAGGTGACGTTATAAGTTTGCCAAAAGATTCAACACCTTTAGATTTTGCATACAATATTCACTCTGCAATTGGTAATAAATGCGTTGGTGCAAAAGTTAACTCTAAAATGGTGCCTTTAAACACAATTTTAAACGTTGGCGACGTTGTTGAAATTATCACTTCTCCAAACTCTAAAGGGCCTTCTTGGGATTGGCTTAAAATTGTAAAAAGCCAAAGTGCAAAGGTTAAAATAAAGCAATTCTTCCGTAAAGAAATGAAGGAAGAAAACGTAAAAACCGGTAAAGGTATGTTAGAAGGAGAGGCAAAGCGTAGGGGCTATAATTTAAGTGAACTTTTAACAGAAGAATCCTTTTTGCGTTTGGCATCAAGAATGTCCTTTTCTACAACAGATGAAATGTTTGCATCAGTAGGCTACGGTGCAGTTACAATTAATCAAGTTTTATTAAAACTTATTGATTTTTATAGAAAAAATCAACCAAAACCCGATTTTATAAAAAATTATTCGGAGAAAAAGGTTGATGCAAATGGCGTAGAAGTAAAAGGTTTAAATGGACTTTTAGTTCGTTTTGCAGGGTGTTGTAATCCCGTTCCCGGAGATGAAATAACAGGCTTTATTTCAAGGGGTAGGGGTGTTACTGTTCACAGAAAAGATTGCCCAAACCTTAAAGGCGCAGATTCTGATAGACTTATAGAAGTAAAATGGACTGATAAGTCTAATAGTAGTTATAATGCGGGAATAAGAGTAATTGGTTTAAATCAAGCGGAAATTTTAACTATTGCTGTTGCTGCAGTTTCTCAACTTGGGCTTGGAATAATATCTCCGCACGGCAGAATAGATGCAAAGACAAAACAAGCCGTTGTAGAATTTAACGTTAGGTTAAATAGTAAAGACGATTTAGAAAATTTAATTCAAAAATTAAAGCAATCACCCAAAATTGCAGACGTTTATAGGACGGTTACTTA
>JAGBSS010000076.1 GCA_017631725.1 Clostridia bacterium
TTCTTGCTTATTTTTATAAATTTTTTGTACTTTTTTTATATTTTGTTGTAAACGAAAAAACCGCCCACAATATATTGTAAGCGGTGGCAATTTTTTGCCCTTTTTTTAGGGCTGAAATGCTAAAAATTTACCAATTTCTGCGTTGAAATTACCTTGTTTTATTATACTTGTAATTTTTTCGTGACCTAAACTTGCAATTTTTTTACCATTATAGTAAACGTCTATCTCGTTTACTGCATTTGCGTTTAAAAGGTAAAACAGCCTTTTTATTTTAGTGTTATAATCTATTGCCAATTTATTAACCCTTACCCCATGCTTTAATCTATTTGGGGCTAAAACGCACTCTAATTTAACGTATGCGTTGCCCTTATCTTTATTTATCGCCCCAAAAAAGGCAAAAACTGAAAAACATAGCAAAGAATAGTTTGGAGAAAAGCTAATAGAATAGAAAAACAGCCCAAGCAAAACGATGGAAAAGACAATTCCAACAATTCTACAAATTTTTAGCCCTTTTTTTTCTCCAAATATTTTAGAAAACAAAACCAAGGCAACCCTACCACCATCTAAAGGGAAAATAGGAATAAAATTTACAATAGCAAGCGCTAAGTTTGCACTTACGGCACTTTCTGTAAAAGCATAACTCTCTGGAATCACCCACCAAAGTGCAATAAACAAAAGCGCAATTGCAAGGTTGGTTATTGGCCCTGCAACTGCGATTTTTACTTGGTCTTTATAATTTACTTCTATATTTTCGCCGGAAATTACTGCACCAAAGGGCATTAAGGTTATTTTATTTAACCTATAACCTAAATTATAAGCCACTAAAGAGTGCCCAAGTTCGTGTATAACGGCAGAAAAAGTATAAACGAAAAATAAAAAAATTCTACCCGTTATTGCGTAAAAAAATCCTAATGCAAAAAATAGTGGGTGAACGGAAAACTTTACACCGCCCATTTAACTTCTTCACCGGAAATGGTCCAACCGGTAATTATTGCCCCGTCTTTATCGGCAAAACAAGTTTCTGCACCATCGATGCTATATCCAACGGGAACTTTTGTTAAAACTGTATCCCCCGCTTTATAGTAAAAATAATCTAAACCCGTTATTAAAGAAGAAAAGTTTGGGCTATGCTTTATAACTGCTGTTATCGTTCCATCTTCTAACTTACTTACGCTTTCTACAACGCCATCGCAAGCAGAGTAAACACTTGCATTGACAGAATGCGAGTAAACGTTAGATTGATAAACCGTTCCGCCTTTTAAAACGGGCGAAAAGTCTTGATAGGTTCTTGCATCGTAAGAAGAACCTATGTTTCCGTTCATAAATGCGTTTATTGCACTATTTGGTAAAAGTGCATTTGTAAACACTATTAAAAGTAAAAGTACACCAATTATTACAAACTGAACGCCAACAATACCAATTTTACCCTTTTTCTTTTTTGCCTGATGAATTACCGAAGTGCATTGGCTAGAACAGTCTTCTTTTTGGCATTGCAACGGTTTAACGTTTTCTTCTTGAATTTCTTCTAACGGCTCGGAATTTATTTTATCAATAAGTTCCTTTTTAACTTCTTCGTGTTCTTTAGGACTTTTGACCTTTTTAACAGATTTTTTAAACAAACGCTTTTTAGGTGCTTTAACCGTTATTAAACTTGTAGACTCGGGAATATCTAACATTTTTGCATAAGACAATTTTTCGTTCATTGTTTTTCTCCTTTACCCTTTTTATATTCCTATGAAAAAATGCTTTTAATTAGAACAAAAAATCCACGGAAATTATCCGTGGAAATTTTTATCTTTTTATAAACTTTTGCATAAGCTCTATACCGCTTTGTACCATTATTCCCGTTTTTAACGCATTTTCTTCTGTGTAAGAACCTTCCGTGCCGTTAAACCTAACGTCGCTTTTATACATAACAAAAGGAACGGGGTCACTTACGTGCGTTTTAAGATTAAGCGGAGTTGGGTGGTCTGGCATTATTAGAACCCTGTAATCTTCGCCACAAGTTTTAAGATAATTTAAAACAGGACCAACAACTTTTTCATCAATTTGTTCTATAGAATAAATTTTATTTTTAGAATCGCCGTGATGCCCACACTCGTCTGGTGCTTCCATATGAATATAAACGTAATCTAATCCGTTTTTAAGTGCGTTTATGCAAGCCTGTGCTTTGCCTGAAAAGTTAGTATCGTAATTGCCCGTTGCACCTTGTACTTCTATAACTTGCATACCTGCTAAAATAGCAATGCCCTTTAAAAGGTCAACGGCAGAAATAACACCGCCCTTTAAACCAAACCTTTGGTAAAAATTTTCCAAACAAGGTTTTGTACCTTCTCCCCAAAACCAAAGACTGTTTGCAGGGTTTTTACCATTTTTAATTCTTTCTACGTTTATTGGGTGGTCTTTTAAAAGTTCGTAAGACCTTTTTTGAAGGTCTAAATACATACTATTTTCTAAAGGAAGATGCCCGTTTACACATTTACCCGTTATATCGTGTGGTGGGGTTAAATTGCCTTCTACCACTCCATTATCTTTAACCAAACAATGGCGATAACTTATGCCCGAATAAAGTTTAATGGTCTCGGTGTTTAAATTTTGTGCTAAATAATCAATTAAAACTTTTGCTTCTAAAGTAGAGATTTCCCCTGCAGAATAATCTACCATTATTTTATTCTCATAATCTTCTTGAGTGGATAAGGTAACGAGATTTGCCCTTGCCGTAACGTCTGTATCTTTTAAATCTATGCCGATAGATGCCGCTTCTAAAGGCGACCTACCCGTATAAGAAGATAAAACGTCGTAACCAAAAACGGATAAATTTGCCACGTCTGACCCCGGTTTCATACCATTTGGAACAGTTTGACAAAGCCCCATTTCAGAAAATGCTAAAAGCCCGTCTATATTTGGCTTGTTTGCAAGCATAAGCGGGGTTTTTCCACCCAAAAATTCTTGATTATAATCGGCCATTCCATCGCCTAAAAAAACTACGTATTTCATAATAAACTCCAATCTATTGGACTAAATCCATTTGCAACTAAATAATCGTTTGCCTTTGTAAAATGATTACACCCAAAAAAGCCGTTATAGGCTGAAAGCGGACTTGGATGAACACTTTCTAAAA
>JAGBSS010000077.1 GCA_017631725.1 Clostridia bacterium
AGGTAAACTTGCTTATCAAAATAGTCGAGTTTGAAAATGTTTGTGCCACCTTCAGCGCCGGCAAAAACGATTGTTGGCGAACGCATTTCGGTAAAGCCTTCTTTCATCAAATATTCTCTAAAGCCCCTTGCAATACCTTCTTGAATTTTAAATATAGCACGTTCTTTTGGATTACGCATAGAAACGGGTCTTAAATCTAAAATAGTAGAAAGTTGCATATTATCAAGTTGTTTTTTGTTTATAACAATTGGTAAAAGTTCTGCCGGTTTAGATAAAACTTCTATATCGTGAATTTGAAGTTCAAACCTTAAATTTCCTTTTGCATCGGTAGAAGAAACTACTTTACCCGTTACTTTAACGCAAGATTCTTCGGTTAACGTTGGGTCTAAACGATAAGAAGAAAATTCTGGTGCGTAAACGCATTGAATAACTTCTGAACTTGTACGAATAAGGATAAATGCAAAACCTGTCATTTCCCTAATACGATGAACGTAGCCCTTAATTGATACAATTTGATTTTCGTAATCTTTAAACTGGTCAAAAGATACGCAAGTGTTAATAATATTGCCGTTAATTGCCATAATTTTACTCCTTATTATCGTATAATATAATACACCACTAACAACGTTTAAAGCAAGTAAAAGTTAAAAAATTTTTGTTTGGCAGAGAAAAATGGACAAAAGTTTATTGAAAATAAAAAAACCTTATGTTATAATTATTAAAAAATGTAATAATTTTACAGGAGAAAATTTATGAAAATTGCCGTAACAGCGGATACTGCGTGCGACCTTTCTAAAGAAAATTTACTTAAATACGATATAAAAACAATTCCATTTCACGTTTTACTTGGAAATGAGGAAATATTAGATGGAGAAAAAACTGTTCTGGAAATTTTAGAATACGTAGATAATAGTGGGGTTTTACCAAGAACTTCTGCTGTTAACGAATTTGAGTTTGTAGAATTTTTTACGGAAATTTTAAAAGAATACGATGAAATTGTTCATATTTCCATTTCTTCTGGGGTAAGTTCTGCTTGCCAAAACGCAATAATTGCTGCAAAAGGCTTTAAAAACGTTTACGTTGTAGATAGCAAGGCCTTATCAAGTGCAGAAGGTATGCTTGCAATTAACGCAAGGGAATTAGCAAACGAAGGTAAAAATGCCAAAGAAATTGCTAAAATTTTAAATAATCGTGTAGAAAAGTTACAATGCTCTTTCGTTGTGGAAAGGTTAGATTTTTTACATAAAGGCGGAAGGTGTAGCGGTTTTCAACTTTTAGGTGCTAATTTGTTCAAAATTAGACCAAGAATTGTTATGCGAGATGGTAAAATGTCTAACGATAAAAAATATCGTGGGGATATGAAATTGGTTATTCCAAAATACACTCAAGACTTATTACAAGAATTTGCAAATGCTGATAAAACAAGGGCAACTATCGCTCACGTTTTATGTCCAGATGAAATGATTAGCGGTGCAGTAGAAGTTTTAAAAAATGCAGGCTTTAACGAAATAATTGTTCAAGATGCAGGTGCAACAGTCACAAGCCATTGTGGTTTACATACAATTGGCGTATTCTATTTTAACGATGCAAATTAGGAGATAGTATGATTAAAAGCAAAAAAGCAAAAGAATTAAAGGTAAATAATTCTGAAAGTGAGTTTTCTACTCCAAAGCCGGGTAGAAGGCAAGTTCCAGAAGAATATAAAAAAATGTGGAGAGAAGAAAACAAGACTTCTCAAGAAAAGAAAGAAAAAATGCCAAGTGCTAAAAAGCAGGTAAAAACTGTTAAGGCAGATAAAAAGGCACAGGTAAAGGAAAAACCTGCAAAGGTTGTAAAAAAAGCAGAACCCAAATCTGTTAAAGAGCCAAAATCGGTTAAAGGCAAACCCGTTGTTTCTGAATTTAAAGAAACGGAAAAACGTGGTGGCAAGTGGATTATTGAAATTAAAAGTTCAAACGAATATATTGCAGTTTTATTAGCATCTAATGGTCAAATTATGTTAAGTAGTGAAATTTACACTACTGAAGAAGGTGCAAGATCTGGTATTGAAACAATTATTCGTGGTATTGAAAGCGGTGTATTTATCGTTTACGAAGATAAAAACGGAAATTATTACTATAAACTTAAAAACGCAAGCAACAGGCTTTTATGTGTTGGCGAAATTTACAAGTCTAAATCTCAATGCCAAGGTGCAATAGAATCGGTTAAAAGAATTGCAGGAACTTCTCAAGTTGCAAAAAATTTAGTGCACGGCGATTACGTTTCTTATACTCCCGTTAAAAAACCTAAATATGAAGTTAAAAAGGGTTTAGAAGGCAAGTGGAAGATAGAAACGGTAGATGGTAAATATTCTGCAAAACTTTACGCATCTAACGGGCAAGTAATGCTTGCAACGGAAGGTGTTTCAACTTCTTCTTCTGCAGAGTCTGCTATAGAATCTGTTAAAAAGAATTGTGCGGCTGGCAATTTTGTAGTGGAAAAAGATAAGTTTGGTAGATTTTATTATAAACTTAGAAACGCTCAAAAGTCGGTTATTTGCATAGGTGAAGCATACGAAACGTTAGATTCTTGTGCAACGGCAATAGAAACGGTTAGAAAATACGCAAAAACTGCTATTTTAACAAAATAACGTAAAAAACGTTTGACAAAGGTAAAAAAATATAGTATTATGTTTAGGCTTAAAGAAGAAGTTACCCTTCTCGCCGGCAACAAAGGTTCGCACGGCTCAATACTTAAACTAACTATTTAGGTGTATTTTAGG
>JAGBSS010000078.1 GCA_017631725.1 Clostridia bacterium
AAAGATTGTTAAAGAATTACACAATGTTAATATAAGTGAAGATCGTTCGTGGCAAAAGAATTTTAATGCATTTTATAGAGTAAGGCGTAATAAAGATTGGCAAAAAATATATTATAATATTTTTGAACGTGAAAAAAATAACAAACCAAGCTTTGAGAATATTCTAAAAGAAATTTATGACAATACAGGAAATATTGAGGCTTCATTTGTTAGCAAAATGATTTCTACCATAGATGAAACTTTGCCAATTTGGGACCAATATGTATTATCTAATCTAGGATTGAAATTAGTTGGTAAATCAAAAGAAGAAAAATTAGAAAACGCAATTTGTGTATATAACAAAATTAAAGCGTGGTATAATGATTTTGTCTCGTCTGAGCAAGGAAAAAATTGCATTGAAGAATTTGACAAGGTTATGCCTAAATATGCTTGGTTTAGCCCTATCAAAAAAATAGATTTTTTCTTGTGGAGTATGAGATAAAATAATAGTGTCGTTAATTCCCCAAGTAGTTTTACGTTTCACACGCTCCGCCATAAAAACCTAAACCATTTTCGGTTTAGGTTTTTTTGTTACGTAGTAAAGGTGGGTATGAATAAGGAGAAATTGCTTTTGGCAATAAAAAACGGCTTGATTTAAGCCGTTTTTTGTAAATTTTAATAAATTTTGTATACTTTTTCTGGAGCGCGTTTTTTATTTTCGTTCTTTAACGTTTTGCCCTTTGTAGTGCGATTTTCTATTGATAAATCTTCGGTGTTTACTTTAAAGCAAACGGTAAACGAATCTATAACAGCTAAATCGAAAGGCTCTTTAACGTAGCCAGCATAAACCACCTTGCTATCTGCTAAAGTCACAATTTTAACACCCTTACGATATCTTGCCATTGGTTCAATTTCCGTTGTTAAAACTTTTTTATAAAATCCGCCGTCGGAAATTATAACAAACTCCCCTTCTTCATCAACTTGACCAACAAATACAATTTGGTCGCCTTTAGAAATGTTAAGACCTTTAACACCACCTGCTACCCTACCTTGAACAGGAATATCATCTTTTAATGCATTTAAGCAAAGTCCATCTTTAGTAATAAATGCAATGGTAGTGCCTTCGGTATCTTGTTCTGCGCCAATTAAAACGTCGTCTTCTTTAAGTTTAATTGCTTGATAATAAGGCTTAATAACGTTATACTCTGACCACTCTGTCTTTTTAATGAGCCCGTTTTTAGTATAGAAAAGCACGTGCCCACTTGGAAGTTTATCTTTATCCACAGCAAAGAAAGCAACTGGATACTCGTTTCTTGCGGCATCTCTAATAACTTCTGTAAACTTATGACCTTTATCCCTAAATCTACATTCTGGTGCACTTTCAAGGTCAATTTTACAGCAATTACCAAGGTTGGTAAACGCCAATAAATATTGGTCTGAACGAGCCTGACAAACAACTTTAAAGAAATCGGATTCGTTAGAATTTTCCTTAACTTTTTTATCGCTCATACGATAATTTTTTGCAGTCATTTTCTTAAACGCACCCGCCGCCGTATAGCCAACAACAAGTTCATCAACTTCTTTTAAACTTTGAACAAGAGTTTCGGTAGAAAGTTCTTCTCCACCGGAAATTATACCCGTTCTTCTATCTTCTGCAAACTTTTTCTTAACGGCTAAAAGTTCCGTTTTAACAACTTCCATTTGTCTTGCTTTAGAAGAAATTATTTCGGAAAGTTCTTTCATAAGTTTTTTAAGGGAGGCAAGTTCCTCTTCTAACTTGTAAATTTCAAGTTTAGTAAGTTTTGCAAGCCTTAAGTCTAAAATTGCAGTAGCTTGTGCATCGGAAAG
>JAGBSS010000079.1 GCA_017631725.1 Clostridia bacterium
ACCCTTGCTGCTTTACCGGTTCTTTCACGGAGATAGTAAAGTTTTGCACGACGAACTTTACCTTGTCTAACAACTTGAATGTCAGCTACCTTTGGTGAGTGAATTGGGAAAGTTTTTTCAACGCCTACACCGAAAGATAAACGACGTACGGTGAAAGTTTCGCTAATGCCACCGTTTTTACGAGCGATAACGGTGCCTTCAAATGCTTGTAACCTTTCTCTGTCGCCTTCGATAACCTTTATCATAACTTTAACGGTATCGCCAACGTTAAATGCAGGGATTTCTTTTTTTACGTTTTCTTGATTGATTGCTTCAATAATTTTATTCATGCTTTTACCTCCTATTAAATAACGTTCGTTACAGCTTTTGGTAAGAGGAACGTTCAAAGCGTTTAATATAATAACATTTTTTTTGCCGTTTGGCAAGCGTTTTTACATACAAAATGCGTCTTTTATATGATTAATTTCACCATTTTGTATTTCTACAACGTCAAAACGCACTTGTTTTTCTAAAAGTTTGTTTTTTATTAAAAATTGTTCACTTACTTTAAAATATTTTTCTCTTTTTTTAAAATTTACCGCTTCTGATGGAAGCCCAAAGGCATCGGTAGAGCGAGTTTTTACTTCTACAAAGACAACCGTTTCTCCATCTAAAACTACTATGTCTATTTCGCCTAAATGCGTTTTAAAGTTTTTTGCTATAACCCTATAGCCTAACTTAATTAGGTATTCTGCAGCCTTGTTTTCGCCTACTCTGCCCAAAAATTTTTTATAAAAGTTTTTCTGTGTAATTTGCAAGGACCTTTCTCCTTTATTGCACTTATGTGCGTTGCCGTGCCGTAGCCTTTATGCTTTTCAAAACCATAACCGCTATACTCTTGTGCATATTTTCCCATAAGTTCATCTCTATAAACTTTGGCTATTATAGATGCACACCCAACCGTATAACTTTTTTGGTCGCCTTTTACTAAATATAAACTTTCCACATCTCCTAAATCCAAATTAGTATTAACCCCATCTACTATAACGGCAGACGGCTTAATTTTTAAATTTTTAACGGATAAAGTCATACATTTTTTTACGGCGTTTAAAATATTTATCTCATCTATTTCTTCTGGCTGAATTTCGGTAATTTCATAAGCAATTGCCCTTTCTTTTATAATTTCGGCAAGTTCTTTTCTCTTTTTTTCAGAAAGTTTTTTGCTATCGTCTATCCCTAAAATTATATCCCCTTCTCTTAAGGGCATAATTACAGCCGCCGTGACAACAGGACCTGCAAGTGGGCCCCTTCCTACTTCATCTACACCTGCGACAAGGGTATATCCTTTTTCAATAAATTTTCTTTCGTATTCTAATTTATCCATTTTAGTCTAAAATAATTTTACCTATTCTTCCCTTTCTAAAATCGTCTATAATTGCCGTGGCACAACGGTCGTAATCAAACTCGTTCCCTTTTAACAAAAACCCACGTTTTTTGCAAATTGCATTAAACTTTTCAAGTGTTGGAATTGTTAAATCTTGTATGCCGTATTTTTCTTTTATAAGGTCTGGATATTTAATAGACATTTCTTCTATAAACTCATAGGCTTTTTCATTACCGGTCATAAGTGACCAATATGAATTTTTAAAAGGCTCAGCCTCGGGCCATGAAAGGTAACCTGCAAGATGACCATAGGTCTGAATACAGGGTATCATTTCTACGCCCATAGATTCAGCAAAAGCATCTATCTCATTAAATTCTTTGGTTGTATAAGGATTTTGCATATAACCAAAATAACGATAATTTTCAATTTCGTAATTGCTTTCACAATAAAGCATAAGCATATTCATGCCCATTGCCGCCAGATTTACTATATACTCTTTGCAGGCGTCTACCGTAGGCATGGCAGA
>JAGBSS010000080.1 GCA_017631725.1 Clostridia bacterium
AAAGAAATTCCGGCGAAAATGAATTCACGTTTTACGACGGTCCGCCCACGGCAAACGGCAAGCCACATATTGGGCATATTTTAACACGTGTAATTAAAGATATTATTCCACGTTATCAAGTAATGAAGGGTAAACACTGCTTAAGAAAGGCGGGTTGGGATACCCATGGTCTTCCCGTTGAATTAGAAGTTGAAAAACTTTTGGGTATAGATGGCAAGCAAGAAATTGAAAAATACGGAATTGAACCCTTTATTAAAAAATGTAAGGAAAGTGTTTGGAAATATAAGGGCGAATGGGAAAAAATGAGTGATCGTGTAGGTTATTGGGCGGATATGGAAAACCCATACATAACTTACGATGATAACTATATAGAATCCGTTTGGTGGGCTATAAAAACTATTGCAGAAAAAGGTCTTTTATATAAGGGACATAAAATTGTACCATATTGCCCACGCTGTGGAACGGCATTATCTTCTCACGAAGTAGCACAAGGTTATAAAGACGTTAAAGAAACGTCCGTTTTTGTAAACTTTAAAATTAAGGGTAGAGAAAACGCATACTTTTTAGCGTGGACAACCACTCCTTGGACACTTCCATCTAACGTTGCACTTTGTATGAACGCAGAAGAAGATTATTCGGAAATTTTAGTAGATGGGAAAACCTATATTTTAGCATCTGCTCTCGTACCAAAACTTTTTGAAGAATATCAAACCATTTCAGTTAAAAAGGGTAGCGAATACGAATACGTAGAATACGAACCACTTTTTAACTATGCACAAGGTTCTTATAAAGAAAAATCTCATTACATTGTAAACGATTCTTACGTTACTTTAACAGACGGCTCTGGTATTGTTCATATAGCACCTGCCTTTGGTGAAGACGATGCTAAAGTTGGCAGAAAATATAATCTTCCTTTCGTTAAACTTGTAGATGACCGTGGTAACATGGCAGAATGCACGGGCGAACTTAAGGGCATTTTTGTTAAAGATGCAGACAAACTTATAATTAAAGACTTAAAAGAAAGGGGACTTTTATTTAAAGAATTAGCATTTGAACATAGTTATCCTTTCTGTTGGCGTTGTGATACTCCACTTTTATACTATGCAAGAAGCAGTTGGTTTATAAAAATGACCGAAGTTAAGGATAGACTTCTCGCTGCAAACGATTCTATTAATTGGATGCCAGAAACCATTAAAAATGGCAGAATGGGTAACTTTTTAGAAAACGTTATAGATTGGGGCTTATCTCGTGAACGTTATTGGGGTACACCACTTCCCGTTTGGGTATGTAAAGACTGCGGTAAAATTCACGTTATCGGAAGCAAAAAAGAACTTAAAGACCTTTGCGGTATAAGTGGCGATATAGAACTTCACCGCCCTTATATAGACGATTGCACCTTCCCATGTGAATGCGGTGGCACTTTCGTTAGGGAAAAAGAAGTTATAGACTGTTGGTTTGACTCTGGCTCTATGCCTTTTGCACAATATCACTATCCTTTTGAAAATAAAGAACTTTTCGAAAGTCATTTCCCTGCAGACTTTATATCCGAAGCGGTAGACCAAACAAGGGGTTGGTTCTATACACTTTTGGCAATATCTACTCTTTTATTTGATAAAGCGCCATTTAAAAACTGCATCGTTTTAGGGCACGTTAACGATAAAAATGGTATTAAAATGAGTAAGCACAAGGGCAACGTTGTTGACCCATGGACCATTTTAGATAAGCAAGGGGCAGATGCAGTTCGTTGGTATTTCTACACCGGCTCTGCACCATGGTTGCCTTCAAGGTTCTATGAAGATGCCGTTTCCGAAGCACAAAGAAAGTTTATGGGAACGCTTTGGAACACCTATGCTTTCTACGTTTTATATGCGGAAATAGACAAGTTTAACCCAGCCGATTACGATATTAAAAAGGCAAAACTGTCCTTAATGGATAAGTGGGTGCTTTCAAAACTTAACACTTTAATTAAAACGGTAGATAACGGCTTAAACAATTACGATATATTCTCATCTGCAAGGGCACTTACCGCCTTTACCGATGAACTTTCTAATTGGTACGTTCGTCGCTGTCGTGAACGTTATTGGGGCTCTGATATGTCTGAAGATAAAGTTGCAGCATACACTACACTTTACACGGTGCTTGTAACTCTTGCAAAACTCTCTGCTCCATTTACGCCATTTATGGCAGAAGCAATTTATCAAAACCTTGTTCCATCTTTCTACAAAGATGCACCTATTTCCGTTCATTTATGCGATTTCCCTGTTGCAGATGAAAGCGCAATAGACGTTAAGTTAGAAGAAGGAATGCAAAACGTTTTAGATATCGTTGCACTTGGCAGATTAACTAGAAATTCTTCTAACATTAAAAATCGCCAACCATTATCAAAAATATTTGTTTGCGCAGAGAAAAACGTTGATTTAACCGAAGGTTTACTTGAAATTGCTAAAGAAGAATTAAACGTTAAAGAAGTAGAATACATTAGTGATGCATCAAGGTTTGTTTCTTATAAAATTAAACCACAACTTAAAACATTAGGTCCTAAATACGGCGCACTTTTAGGTAAAATTCGTTCTTTATTTGAAAATTGCGATGCAAACGAAATTGTTAAAACGGTTAAGTCTGGCAACGTATACAAAACGGAATATCAAGGTAGTGCATTTGAATTCTCTTTAGATGACCTTTTAATTTCAAGTGAAAGTGCAGAAGGTTATACAGCGGCAAGCGAAAACGGATTAACAGTTGTGTTAGATACCCACATAACCGAAGAACTTTTATTTTTAGGCGTAGAAAGAGAACTTATTTCTAAAATTCAATCTATGAGAAAAGATGCCGGCTTTGAAGTAACCGATAGAATAGAAGTTTATTATTCAACCAATTCTGAAATGGTTAAAAAGGCTTTAGAAGGTGAAGAACTTAAAAAGGTAGTTTTAGCAAACTTTGCAAAAGAAGCACAAGGCGAAGGCTTTACCAAAACGTTAGACGTAAACGGTGACTCTTGTACGGTTACCGTAAAAAAGGCTTAAAATGAAAACTGCCGATTGGAAAGATTATTCTGTAATTTCCACAGGGGACGGGTATAAATTAGAAAAATGGGGTAGAGTAACTTTGCTCCGCCCAGACCCACAGGTAATTTGGAAATCTAAAATTGATATGGAAAAATACCCAAGCCTTTCTGCAAAATATTTGCGTAGCGAAACGGGTGGGGGTAAATGGATTTATAAAACCAAAGTCCCAGAAGAGTGGAATATTAGTTATAAAGATTTAACCTTTAAGGTTAAACCTATGGGCTTTAAACACACGGGGCTTTTCCCAGAGCAAGCAGTAAATTGGGATTATATGCGTTTTTTAATAGAAAAAGAAGATAGAGAAATTAACGTATTAAACCTTTTTGCTTACACGGGCGGTGCAACGGTTGCTTGTGCTAAATCTGGTGCAAAAGTTTGCCACGTAGATAGTGCAAAAGCAATGGTAGAACGTGCCGGCGAAAACGCAAGGCTTTCAGGTGTTAACCCCACTAATATAAGGTATATTATAGACGACTGCAAAAAGTTTGTCCAAAGGGAAATAAGGCGTGGGAAAAAATATGATGCCGTAATTATGGACCCGCCATCTTACGGAAGGGGACCAAATGGGGAAATGTGGAAGATAGAATCTGAACTTTTCCCACTTGTAGAACTTTGTCTTTCAGTTTTAAGTGATAATCCATTGTTTTTTTTAATAAATAGTTATACAACGGGGCTACAACCACAAGTAATTAAAAATATACTTTTAAAAACCGTTGCATTAAAATATGGTGGCAAAGTAGAAGCAGATGAAATTGGCTTAAAAACAGAAGAAGACGGCGTTATACTTCCTTGTGGAAATAGCGGAATTTGGATTAAAGGATAAATTATGGAAGAGTTAAACATACTTCACGAAGACAATCATATAATTGTAGTTTTAAAACCACAAAACGTTCCATCTTGCGAAGATGAAAGTAAAGATGAAAATATGTTGTCTTTAATTAAAGAGTACATCAGGGTAAAATACGATAAGCCGGGCAACGTATACGTTGGTTTAGTTCACAGATTAGATAGACCAACGGGTGGCGTTATGGTGTTTGCAAAAAGTTCAAAGGCGGCGGCAAGACTATCGGAACAAATGAAAAACGGCGATTTTGAAAAGAGATATTATGCCGTTTTAACAGGTACTCCAAGGGAGAAAAAGGCAACCTTAAAAAATTACGTTAAAAAGAACGTTATAAATAATATGGTGTACGTT
>JAGBSS010000081.1 GCA_017631725.1 Clostridia bacterium
TATCGTGCTTGCAGGAACAGGACGTTTTTCACAAGCCTTTATAATACCGTTTTTAATTTTGTTAGGATCAAAAGACTGCCTTGCGCCACTGCTTTTTACAACTAATATTGGGGTGTTTTCTACAGTTTCGTACGTGGTGAAACGTTTACCGCATTGAATACACTCACGACGACGACGAATTATAGTTCCGTCTTCTGCCGCACGTGAATCTATTACCTTGCTGTCAACACAGCCACAATACATGCACTTCATTAAACACCTCTTTTGCTTTTGTTTATTGTATCACACCTTACCTTACTTTTGCAAGGCTTTTAAATACATATTTTAAAATTTAATGCTTTAATTTTAAATTTAATGCTTTTGGAAGAGCTTTTATAACGTCTGATGCTGTTAATGTATAATCATTTTCCTGTTCTAAAGCCATTTCGCCTGCTAAACCAAAGAAATAACTGCCTAAAACTGCTCCTTCTAATGCCTTTCCACATTTATTTATTAAACCTATTGATAAACCACTTAAAACGTCTCCACTGCCCGCTTTTGCCATGCCAGATGTTCCTGTTATATTAATGTAAATGCTTTCTCCATCTGTAATTATTGTAGTGCAATCTTTTAAAACAAGAACAACACCATATTCTTTTGCAAAATTTTTGGCAAGTTCTACCCCGTTTTCTTTAATTTCTTTTACAGAATAGCCACTTAATTTTGAAAATTCTTTAACGTGTGGAGTTAACACAATTTTACAACTTTTATTTCTTAAAACGTTTAGTCCAAATGTTGATATAGAATTTAACGCATCGGCATCTAATAAAAGGAAATTTTTATAATTTTCTATTAGATATTTACAAATTTTAAAGGTTTCTTCGCTTACACCAACACCCATACCAAATGATAGTGCGTTTATATCTAAAAGACTTTTTAAATGGTTTTCATCAAAAATTAGATTCCCATTTTCATCTTTCAACGTTTTTAAAATAATTTCTGGATTTTTACCTGCATAAACGTTAAAAAGACTTTCCGGTACTGCCAAAAAAGAATACCCTGCGCCACATTTTAGCGCAGTTAAAGCATTTGCAGAAAGTAAAACACTACCTAAATAACATTTACTACCACCGACAACGGCCACTTTTCCATTGCAACCTTTATTACTATTTCTTGGTTGTTCTTTTAACAACTCGTTAAAATTAAGGCTATCAGAAATTTTAATTAAATTATCGCCAAAAATCTTAATTCCTATATCTTTTTTTATAATTTTGCCCGAATAATCTATTCCATCGTTTAAAAAATGCCCTAATTTATATTCTTGAATACAAAAGGTGTAATCGGCTTTAAAGCATTCGCCCATTATTAAGCCGTTTGTCGCATTTAACCCACTAGAAATATCACAAGCAATTTTTACAGCACTTTTATTATTTATAATTTGTATAATTTCTTTTGTTTCAACGGATAATTCTCTATTTAAACCAACGCCAAAAATACAATCTACAATTATATCGTAATCTCTATTTAAAAGGTCAAAATCTGGGTTAAACACATAAAAATTGACAACGTTATATTCTAATAAAGATAATTTTTTAGATGCAAATTCACCATCTTTCCCGTTGTTACCTTTGCCAATTAAAAATAAAATATTTTTAAAAGTAAAATTTTGCGTAATAAATTCAAACAACCCATTTCCTGCACGGGAAATGAGTTCTAACTGACTTACGTTTAATTTTTCAATTGTATATCGGTCAAAATATTGCATTTGATCCGAAGTTAAAACATAAGACATTAATTCTCCTTAAATGGTTTTAGGGCAGAATCTACTTCTTCATAAGAAAAGCCTTTACCTATTAAATATCTATAAGTTTTTGACAATAGTTCAAGAGTAATTTCTTTATTTTTAAGCCTTTTTTCCGCCAATTTATATGCAGTTGACATTGTGTCTACTGTTAAATTTTGTCTTGCACTTTCTATATCGTTTTTGCTAACGCCTTTTTGCATTAATTTGTAATCTGACAAACGTTTGCCTTCTGATTTAGATGAATATTCCGCAAAACGTTTTGCGTATTCAATATCGTTAATAAAATTTAATTCTTTAAGCCTGTCTATAACTTTATAAATTATATCTAATGAAAAGCCCTTTTTAGCCAAGTAATCTTTTACTTGTTTTTTTGTTTTTAGTGCTTTAGCAAGGTATTTTAATGCTAAATTAAAGGCTTCTTGTCTATCGCTTTCCGTTTTAATTTCTTCTAATTCAACGTTAGAAATTTCTTTGCCTGCTTTAAGAGAATACTTAACAGCACAATCTAAAGAGACGGCAAAACTATATTCGCCGTCTAAATA
>JAGBSS010000082.1 GCA_017631725.1 Clostridia bacterium
AGACGGCGCAATTAAAATATCTTTCATAATTTTTCCTTAATTTTATTTTTGTAAATTATAATACCCTTTTAAAGTAAATGTCAAATAAACTAACGTATAAAAAGGTTAGCAATTTCTTCGGCGGTTGCACCTTTTATATATTCGCCTATTTTATCTAATGCAGATAAAAGGTCCTTATAGGTATACGACACACCTTCTAAAGCCTATTCTATCCCATCTATGCCATTATAAGAGAAAAAATCGCCCGTAAACTTAACAGATGAAATTTTGCCCTTTATCGTATTAAAATTAACCGTTATTATACCAAACGGAAATTTTTCCGTGTTAGAATTAACTGCTTTTGGCGAATTACCAACGTTCCAATCAAAAGTGGAATATTTTTCTTTTTTTAGCCTGTTAATTTCATCTAAATCTTCTTGCGTTAAAAAATATTCTTTTAAATCTTTTTTAAAGTAGTTGTTAAGCCCTTGTATAAACTCGGTTATAGTAATTGGACAAGATAAAAGTTCTTTTATATTTACCACCCTTGACTTTACCGACTTTATACCCTTGTCTAAAATTTTAAGTTTATTTTCTTTCAAGGCATTTAAAAGTTCGTTTTTATCGGTATCAAATAGTAAAGTGCCGTGGTGCATTAACCTGTTATTAAAAACAGTCTCTGCCGCACCGGATATTTTTTTGCCGTTTACAGTTAAATCGTTTCTACCAGAGAACTCTGCGTTTACACCTAAAGTTTTTAGATAGTTTACAACAGGTAAAGACCATACCTTAAAGGTTTGCTCTTCCCTGCAATAAGGGGCAATAACGGTGTAGCAAACGTTGTTTAAATCGTGATAAACAGCACCACCACCCGTTAACCTTCTAACAACCTTTATTCCGTTATTTTCGGTATAAGCCGTGTTAACTTCGCTAATGGTGTTTTGGTTTACACCAACGATAACTGCAGGTTCGTTGCGCCAAATACAAACGTAATATTCTTTTTTATGCTTTAAAAAGTATTCTTCAAACGCCATATTAAAATATGGGTCTGTAGAAGAATTATAAACAAAATAAAAATCTTTCATAATAAAAAATACGGGGGCTTTCCGCCCCCGTAAACCTTTTAACTTTATACGCCTTTCTTTGCTTTTCTGAGCATTTCAGCATCTGAAGTATTAATTTTGGATACGTGGCCTTTAAGCGGTAAAATCTTATCGTTAATAAAGTCGACAATCCATTCTGCTTGTGGGAAGAATTCTGCATCGAATTCGTATGGAGGAGTAATCCAGTTTTGAGCACCACATACAACTGGTGGAGCATCTAAATAATCGAAACAGAGTTCAGTAATATTTCTTGCGAAATCGTTTAAGATAGAACCCCTTGCACAAGCATCAGAAGCAAGAATAATTCTGCCTGTCTTTTTAACAGATTCAACAACTTTTTCGTAGTTGAATGGAACAATTGACCTTGCATCGATAATTTCTGCTTCTACGCCATATTGTTCTGATAAGATTTTAGCAGCATCCATTGCTCTGTATAAGGTTGCACCAACGGTTAAAATGGTAACGTCTGCACCAACACGTTTAACGTCTGGTTCGCCAAGTGGAATTTCGTAATAGCCGGCAGGAACACCTTCTGTACGGAATTCTTCACCCTTATCGTATATTCTTTGGCTTTCAAAGAATACTACAGGGTCAGTACCATTTAATGCTGCGTTCATTAAACCTTTAGCATCGTATGGAGTTACAGGGAAACATACTTTTAAGCCTGGAACGTGTGCAGGAAGTGCAACCCAGTCTTGAGAGTGTTGAGCACCATATTTACTACCAACTGATACACGGAGAACTACAGGCATTTTTAAAATACCAGAACTCATTGCTTGCCATTTTGCAAGTTGGTTAAATATTTCGTCGCCCGCTCTACCCATAAAGTCTGCATACATAAGTTCTACGATAATTCTACCACCGCAAAGTGCATAGCCTACTGCAGAAGATACGATTGCTGCTTCGGATATAGGAGAGTTAAATAATCTGTGATATGGAAGTGCTTCTGTAAGTCCTTTATAAACTGCAAATGCACCACCCCAATCTCTAACGTCTTCACCATAAGAAGTGAGAGTTGGGTCTTTATAATATCTATCGATAATTGCTTCAAATAAACCATCACGGATGTTGAAACGTTTCATGTTAGAAACTAAAGCACCCTTTTCATCGAACGCATAACGGTTTTTACCTGCAATTTGTTTAACCCTTGGATTTTCTTCTAAAGGCATTTTAACGTCTACAGGTCTGTCTTCCATTTTTTCAACAGCACCGTTAGAGAACATTAAGTCTTCTACGTAATATGGGTCTTTTTTGAAATCTAAATATGGAGATTCAACAGGATCTGCTGCAAGTTTGCAGAGTTTTAACATTCTTTCAGAAATGCTTGCTAAGATATCATCGAACTTGCCGTCTTTTTCAATTTTAGCATCTACAAGTGCTTTTCTATAAGTAATAAGTGGATCGTATTCCTTCCATGCATCTACTTCTTCTTGAGTTCTGTAGCTCATAGCATCTGATGG
>JAGBSS010000083.1 GCA_017631725.1 Clostridia bacterium
GAACCCCCACGGTGAAACCGCCAGATCCTAAGTCTGGTGCGTCTGCCAATTCCGCCACACCCGCAAAAAGAAAAGAGATGCGCTATCCGCGACTCGAACGCGGGACACCCTGATTAAAAGTCAGGTGCTCTGCCGACTGAGCTAATAGCGCATATGGCTGGGGTGGCAGGGTTCGAACCTACGAATGCGGGAGTCAAAGTCCCGTGCCTTACCGCTTGGCTACACCCAATTGAAGGTTACTGGCTGAACGCCCCTACTAAAGAAATAAACAGGGTGGATGATGGGGATCGAACCCACGAATGCCGGAGCCACAATCCGGTGTGTTAGCCACTTCACCACATCCACCATATTCAAGAAAACCATGTGCCAGGAGGGACTCGAACCCCCGACCCTCGGCTTAGAAGGCCGATGCTCTATCCAGCTGAGCTACAGGTGCACACAAGGCCTTAGCCTTTTGGAGCGGGTGATGGGAATCGGACCCACGCATCCAGCTTGGAAGGCTGGAATTCTACCATTGAATTACACCCGCATTTTCATGTGGACAATGCTAATCAATTGTAGCAAAAGGATTATTTATTGTCAACTATTTAAAGCAACATTTTTTAAAATTTTAAAAGTTAATTAAATATTAACAAAAGTTAGTGCAAATTTAGTCATTTTAAAAAAGGCTTTGACAAAGTTGCAATATAATAGTATAATATGTATTAACTGTTTTTAAACTGAAAAATTCGCAAAAGGAGAATTTATGTTTTCAAAAATTTACGAGTCTTGGCTTAAAAGCGATTTATTGTCAGAAGAAGAAATTAAAGAACTTAATCAGTTAGATGAAAAAGATATAGAGTTCCGCTTTGGTAAAAATTTAGAATTTGGAACGGCAGGTATGCGTGGTCAAATTGGTTTAGGTACTAATATGATGAACGTTTACACCGTTCGCCAAGCAACTCAAGGTCTTGCAGAATATATTAAAAGCCTTGGCGCTATTGCTATGAACAGGGGTGTTGTTATTTCTTTCGATACCCGTAAATTCTCCAGAGAATTTGCTTATAATGCTGCAATTGTTTTAGCGGCTAATGGAATTAGGACTTTTGCTTTTAGCGAGTGTCATCCCGTTCCAATGCTTTCTTTTGCCGTAAGAAAACTTAATACCATTGCAGGAATTATGATTACTGCAAGCCACAACCCTAAAGAATATAACGGATATAAGGTTTATGGTGAAGATGGCGCTCAAATGTCTCCAGATGCTACGGCAGAAGTAGTTAAACACATTGAAGGTTTGTCTTCTCCGCTATCTGATAAGATTTTATACGACGAAAAGTATGAAAAGAAAATTAGGGTTTTAGGAAAGTGTATAGACCGTGCTTATTATAAGCAAGTTAAAAAACTTTCACTTTCTCCTATGGAAATTAAAAAGACGGGTAAAACTATAAAAATGGTATACACCCCCGTTCACGGAAGTGGTAATATCCCCGTTAGAACAATTCTTAAAAAAATTGGTATAACACCGCTTTTAGTTCCCGAACAATTATCTTTTGACCCAGAATTTTCTACCGTTGAAGTTCCTAACCCAGAATATAAAGAAACAATGACTTTGGGCATTAAACTTGCCGACCTAAAAGGGGCAGACGTTGTATTTGGAACAGACCCAGATTGCGACAGGCTTGGCGTTGCTATTAGAGATAATAGTGAAGAGTTCGTTTCTTTATCTGGCAATCAAACGGGTATTTTACTTTTAGATTACGTTTTAAAAAGGCTTAAAGAAACCAATAAATTAAGTTATAAAGGCTTTGCCGTTAAATCTTTCGTTTCTACGTCTATGGCAAAACTTATTGCAGACGATTACGGTATAGAACTTTTCGATACCCCCGTTGGCTTTAAGTTTATAGGCGAAAAAATTAAAGAGTTAGACGATACGGGCAAAAGGCAATTCATTTTTGGCTTTGAAGAATCTTGCGGATACCTTCGTGGCACGCACGCTAGGGATAAAGATGCGGTTGTTGCAAGTATGCTCTTTGCAGAAATGGTTTGCTATTATACCTATCACGGTGTAAAAATTTACGACAGATTGCAAGAACTTTATTCTAAATACGGCTACGTTTTCGACACCAACGTTAGCACCGTTTACAGCGGTCTAAATGCTTTAAACGAAATGAATAACGTTGTCGACAAACTTAAAACCTTAAAGGTAACAAAGTTTGGTGGGGTAAAGGTTTTAGCAGTTAGAGATTATTCAACTCTTACAAAAATTACCTTTGATGGAAAACAAGAAAAAATAGATAGTTATAAAAATAACGCTATTTATTACGAACTTCAATGTGGAAGTTTTGTCTGCGTTCGCCCATCGGGGACAGAGCCAAAGTTAAAGGTTTATTATTCTGTTAAAGGTGAAGATCAACAACAGGCCTTAACAAAATTCGAAAAAATTAAAAAAGACTTTGAAAAACTTTTAGGTTAAAAAAAGAACTTGGAATTAGTGCGTTCCTATAAGGGAATTTTAATTTAATACAAAAGTGTAGCCCACGATACTTCGCATAAAGCGAAATATGGTGGGCTTTTCTTATCCACACAGATTAAATAAAAAAGTGATATTTTTAGCCGTGTGGCTAAAAGTTATATGCCGTTGGCGTGATATTTTGGCAAAGCCAAAGTGATATTAAATAAATCCTTAACCTTGCGTAGCAAGATATCACTGCGTTAGCAATATCACTTGCCAATAGGCAAATCTCACAAATCCGTATACGGATTTATTTAGTTGTCGCAATTCCCTACGGGAAGAGCGACTTTGGCAAGTTTTTTTACTTTAAATAATTTTTTAAAAATTCTTTGGTTTGCGTTTCGGTGTTTTCTTTTAAATAATCAGAGGGGGAAACGCCTAAATTCTTTTTAAACAATTTAGAAAAATATAACGGGTCAGAAAAGCCACACGCAACGGAAATTTCCGTAATTGTGCCTATTCCTTGGCTCAAAAGTTCGGCACTTCTTTGTATTCTTATGCCGTTTAGAAATTTAGAAAAGCCAACTCCAAGGTTTTGCGTAAAAAGGTAAGATACGTGCTTTTCGCTATAAGAAAATCTATCTGCAATTTTCTTTAAAGATAGGTCTTTATCCGAATAGTTAGAATTTACGTAGTTTACAATGGAAATAAACGGATTTCGTTCTTTGCCAGAAGGTGCACTTTTATTACAAACGGCAATAAGCCCCAATGCGTGTAAAAGCACCCCTTCTACAATAACGTTTGCGTTGTAGTCGTACACGTTTTTTATGGCACTATTAAAAAGTTGTTCAATAGAATTTAATCCGTGAAAAACACAATTATCTTTACTGATACCGCATTCCACCATTTTAGAAAGTGCCTTTTCGCCTATATAATCTATATAATATATGCTAAAATCTTTTTTTGCTTTAACGTTATAATATTCTGACGGAAAGCAGAAGAAAACCGAGCCTTCTTTTAAAGGGTGGCTTTTTTTATTTTTAATTAAAGTGCCCGTACCCCTTACAACAAGTGACAGTCTAAATGTGTTATGAACAAATGGTTGTGGGAAAAACATAAGCCTTGTTTCTAACACAAAGCGTTTGGCAACAATATCGCCCTTTATCTCGGGCATAAATTTACAAATACTTTCCATACGGAAATTATTACACTAAAAAGGGGGATTGTCAAGTGTAAATACGGAAAAATTCCATATTGATAAAGAAAAATTCTATTGTACAGAATAAAAAAAAGGTATAAAATAAATTTATATTTATTAACTAAAAGGAGAAATTATGAGTAAGGCAGTAAAAGTTGGTGTTTTAGGATGCTACAGGGGCTTTCACGTTGTAAGAGAAGGCTTTAAAGTTTTAGGTAAAGAAGGTGTTACCGTAAGGGCTTTATGCGATTTAGATAACGAAAGGGTAAAAGAAGCGGAAAAGTGGTTTGTAGAAAACGGCTGTACGGATATTTTACTTTTTAACGACTATAAAGAAATGCTAAAGTCTGATATAGAAGCAATTTTTATTGCTACCGATGCACCTTTACACGTAGAACACGCAATAATGGCACTTGAAGCAGGCAAGCACGTTTTATGTGAAATTCCTACTATTTATTCTAAAGAAGAAGCAGTTATGTTAAAAGAAGCGGTTAATCGCCATCCAGAACTTAAATTTATGGTTGCAGAAAACTGCTGCTATGCTGCTTTTATTGATACTTGGAAAAAAATGTATGAAGATGGCAAATTAGGTATTCCTGTTTATGCAGAATCAGAATATTTACATTGTGAAACAACTGAAAAAGAAGTAAAACCACCAAAAGACCCTAAATATTGGAGAAATAATCTCCCTGGTTCAAGATATTTAACACACAATTTAGGTCCTATTCTTTACGTGTTAGATGACGAAGTAGAAACAGTTTCCTGTATGGTCCCAGACCAAGATAGTAAAACTCTTTCTGGTTATTATACAGAAAAAAAGGTTGCAGTAATTTTATGCAAAACTAAAAAGGGTGCAGTTATTCGTATTCTTATATGTTTTGGCGCATACGTTGGTTTTGACCATAATTTTGCAATTTACGGCACTCACGGTATGCTTGAAACGGATAAAAGTACAGACTTTGACCACAAACGTTGCTTTGCAAGATTTTCTGACCTTCCATTTTCAAAAGATAAAAAAATTGTTGTTCCACTTGGATTTAATCCAACTGAAAATGACGTTGGGCATAACGGTATGGATGGCGTTATGTTTAAAGATTTTATCGATTGCGTTGCTAACGATAAAAAACCAAAGTTAGACGTAGATTATGGTATTAGAATTTCTATGCCAGGTATTTCTGCAGAAGAATCTTATAAAAACGGATTTATTCCCGTTAAAGTTCCTAAATTTTAATTTATTAAGATAAGGTAAGTTAACATAAGAAAAGGGTATAGCAGTATTTTTTTCGAGATTAAATGTGTAGCAAGTTAAAATTAAGCGTGTGATTTTTTCACACGCTTTTTCATTTGAATAACACTATATAATAAGGTATTTTTTTGTTTAATAAAACAATTAAAAAAAGTGAAAAAATCTTGTTATTTTACTTGACTAAAAGTTTTATAAATGGTAAGATATGTAGGCTGTCGGTTTAAAGACCGATTATAATTTGTGTCTTTAGATAGCCCCCAACCGATGTTGGAGTAATAGTAGATTGACAACTGCATAGAGAAAAGATTTTAAGGAGATAATGAAGATTATCGAGAGAAAATAACTTTTACTAGTACATTAAGGCAAAGAAAAAATAAAAGCAAATAGACTAAGAAAAGAAAAGGTTAATACGAGAGAAAATCGTAGGAATAATTCACAATTTAGTCGAGTATAGTCAAGGAAGTAGAAAAAAGAAATTCGACGGATTTGCGAGAGCAAACCAAAAAAGATCAAGCTACAAAGAGCATACAGGAGGATGCCTTGGTACATGGCGCCGAAGAAGGACGTGACAAGCTGCGAAAAGCTACGGGGAGTCGCAAATAGGCATAGATCCGTAGATATCCGAATGAGGGAACTCACCATAAGTAATGTTATGGTATCACTACATGAATACATAGTGTAGATGAAGGGAACCTGGGGAACTGAAACATCTAATTACCCAGAGGAAAAGAAAGTAAAAACGATTCCGAAAGTAGTGGCGAGCGAAATTGGAAGAGCCCAAAC
>JAGBSS010000084.1 GCA_017631725.1 Clostridia bacterium
CGTTGTGTGTTAATGGTCAAATTGATGGGGCTTATCGTATTGGCAAGATTTGGTATATCCCTGATGGGGCAGAGAAACCAAAAGACGGGAGAATTAAGTCTAAAGAAAGTTTAATTTCTTTGATAGAGAAAAAGAAAGCGGAACTTGATTCTCGCCGTCCTTTAACGGAAGGCGAAGTTCAAAGACTCTATGAAGATTTTATGATAGAGTACACTTATAATTCAAACGCTATCGAGGGGAATACTCTAACTTTGCGTGAAACGGATATGGTTTTACGTGGCTTCACTATTGACCAAAAACCACTCAAAGACCATATGGAAGCCGTTGGTCATAAAAACGCTTTTTATTTTATGGTTGACCTTGTAAAAGAAAATGCAGAACTAACCGAATACGTAATTAAACAAATTCACTCACTTGTTCTTGCTGATAAGCCTATGGACAAAGGAACGTATAGAAAAGTCCCTGTTAGAATTTTAGGTGCATATCACGAGCCTTCAGAGCCTTATTTAATTGAGCCCAAAATGAACGAACTTTTAATTGATTATAAAAGTGATGATAGAAATATTGCAGAAAAACTTGCACTCTTTCATATTAAGTTTGAAGGGATACACCCCTTTATTGATGGAAACGGCAGAACAGGTAGGCTTTTAGTAAATTTAGAGCTAATGAAGGCAGGCTATCCACCTATTGATATAAAGTTTACCGATAGAAAAAGATATTACGATGCGTTTGACGCTTATTACGTTAAGAAAGACTTATCTGCAATGACCAAACTTTTTGCAGAATACCTAAACGCAAGATTAGATGAATATTTGAAGATTTTAAACTAAATTAACTAATATGACAAACCTTGTCATAACTACACGCTCAACCAAAATTAAACCACCAACCAAAAGGTTGGTGGTTTTTTACTATGAGATTAGTTGAGCAAGATTTAAATTAGGAGAAAAATTGACGTTAAAAATTTGCTAAAATTATTTTTAAATATGACAAAAACTTTCATATAAATGTTTTACTATCTTGTGTCTATATAAAAAAGTAAATTAATGGTACAATATTGTAATTTATATTATAGAGATGGGAAATTAAATTATAATTTAATTTCATTGACACGAAAAAAGTTTTGTGTTATCTTTTGTATATTATGAAAGGAATCAATAGAGAAAAAGCACAAAAAGAGTTTATAAGATATCTTTTTATGGTGTTAGGTTGTTTTAGCTATGCATTAAGTTTGCAAACATTTTTAATCCCCAACGAGATAGTAGGTGGGGGCGTAAGTGGTGCTGCATCTTTAATAGAAATTTTAACCCACTTACCAGCAGGCTTGTTTATAGTATTAATAAATATTCCGATACTAATTTTTGGCTTTAGGTTAATGGGCTGGAAATTTATATTAAGGTGTTTTATCACAACGGCGTGTTTAGGTTTGGCTACCGAAATTCTTTCTTGGTTTGTTCCGCCAATGACAGATGACAACATACTTGCAGCAGCCTACGGTGGTGTTTTACAGGGCATTGGAATAGGTCTATTTATTAGGTTTGAAACAAGTAGTGGTGGCACAGAACTTTTAGGCAGAGTAACTCATCACGCAGTTCCTGTCGGAAGCATTGCAACTCACGTTGCGGTGTTTGATGCAATTGTCGTTATTGTCGGTGCTATAGCATTAAACAACTTACAAAATATTCTTTATGCTTTAATTTTAATATTTATAAGCGCAAAGGTAAGCGACTTAATTGTGCTTGGCTTAAACACAGGGAAAATGTGCTACATAATCACAAACAAATCAGAAGAAATAGCCGCTTTTCTCATAGCGCATAGCCCACGAGGAATAACTCTTTTAAACGGCACTGGGATGTATACCAAAACTCCTAAAGGAGTGTTGCTCACTTGTGTTAAGAATAGCCAAGTAGCATACTTAAAATCATCAATAAAACAATTAGATGAAAATGCTTTTGTTGTAGTGACCGATGCAACCGAAGTTTACGGCAAAGGCTTTAAGCGTATGTAAAAACCCCAAAATTTGCAACAAAAAAGGCGTTAGTTTACTACTAACGCCTTTATTATTTTAAAACAATTCAATAAAATTTTATACGTCCATTGACATTGTTTAATAAACCAAGTATACTTAAATTCTAAGCATAATAAATACTTTAACTTTTTCAAAATTCGGTTGAGAAGGTAATAGACCACTATTTTGTAATTAAAGAGAAAGCATAGGGAGTGTAAAATGAAAAACTTGCTAAATGCGGTTGAAAAATATCGTGATTTAATTTTAGAAACGGAAAAATATATTTGGGAACACCCAGAAACAGGGTACCGTGAATATAAAACATCAAAGTTTATGGAAGAAAAATTCATTGAACTTGGTTATGATATAACTCGTGCGGAAAACATTACAGGGTTTTATACTACCATAGACACGGGAAGAGAAGGCCCAACTCTTTTAATTTTAGGGGAACTTGACTCTATAATTTGCCCAACTCATAAATCTGCCGACAAAGAAACGGGCGCCGTTCACTCTTGTGGACATAATGCTCAATGTGCCGCACTTATTGGTATTGCGGCTGCTTTAAAAGAGCCAAACGCATTGGACGGTTTAAGTGGAAAAATAAAACTTTGTGCTGTTCCGGCAGAAGAACTTTTAGAAATAGAATATCGCAACGAACTTATGGCAAAAGGCATTATAAAATATTATGGTGGCAAGCCTGAATTTTTATATCGCGGATATTTTGATGACGTTGATATTGCTTTTATGGTACATACCACTTGTATGGAAAAATATGCCACTAAAATTGGTTCGGTTGGTTGCTTGGCAAAGCAAGTTATATATAAAGGCGTGGCATCACACGCAGGGTCAATCCCTTGGGAAGGAAGAAACGCTTTGTATGCGGCAACTTGTGGGCTAAATGCTTGCAATGCAATAAGAGAAACTTTTAAAGAAAAAGATATTATTCGTTTTCATCCAATTATAACTCGTGCAGGGGAAATGGTTAATGCTATTCCAGATAAAGCCGTTATAGAATCTTACGTGCGTGGTAAAACTTTCGATGCAATGAAAAAAGCAAACTATAGATTAAATCAAGCACTTTGTGGTGCAGCACTTTCACTTGATAACAATATCGAAATTATAGATAAGCCGGGCTATGCTCCATTATTAAATGACAAAAATATGATACCGCTTATCCAAGATGCACTTAAAGTGGCTTTGCCAGAAGAAGAATTCTTGTTTATTAATGAAGTTGGTTCTGGTAGTACGGATATGGGCGACCTTTCAGCAATTATGCCTGTAATTCACCCCTATGCACCGGGCGCAAAGGGAACATCACACGGTAGCGATTATCAAATTGTTGATAAGGAAAGGGCTTGTGTTGGTAGCGCAAAATGGCAATTAGCAATACTCTATTTATTGCTTAAAGATGGCGCAGAACGTGCAAAAACGATTATTAAAGAACATAAGCCTATGTTTAGTAGCAAGCAAGAATATTTTGAAAATCTTTCTTCTTTTGATAGAGATGGGGATAGAATAATTTATTCTTCTGATGGCAACGTTTCAGTAAAATTATAATTTAAACGAAAAAAGATATATAAAATGCGTTGTTGTAGGCTTAAAAGTTGTCTTTTTTTGGCTAATATGATAAAATTATAAGGTATTTTGGTTTTTGGAGATAGAAAAATGGCTAAGGCAAATTTAATTTTTTTAAATAATAAAGCAATGGAAGAGCAAGGTGTTTTAGATATGCAAAAGGCCATTGCAGACGTAGAAAAAACATATATGCTCAATTGGACGGGCAACGTAATAAATCCGGGTAAATGCGTTTTGCGTTGGGGCAAAACTACTGAAGATGAAAACGTTTTAGGCAGAATTAACGCTATGCCGGGCTACCTTGGTGGCGATTATGATATGGCGGGAGTTAAATGGATAGGTAGTGGCCCTATGAACTATAAACAGGGTTTGCCAAGGGCAAGTGTTACGGTTATTTTAAACGACCCACAAACCAAACTCCCTGTATGTGTTGCAGATGGAACTGCTGTTAGCACCATTAGAACAGGTGCAAGCGGTGGCGTTGCTATTAAACTTTTAGCAAAAAGTAATGCAAAGGTAATGACTATTTGTGGTGCAGGGGCGCAAGCGCCAACACAATTAGAAGCAGCGCTTATTGCAAGACCGAGCATAGAAAAACTATTTATTTACGATATAAAAAAGGAAAATGCAGAAAGGTTTGCAAGTTTAGTAAAAGAGAAATTTTCCAAGTTAGAAGTGGTTATTGTTGACAATCCAGAACAAGCAACAAAAGAAAGTGATATTATAGACTGTGTGACACTTGCTTCAGAGCCGTTTATTAAGGGTGAATGGCTTAAAAAGGGTGCACTTGTTATGAATATGGCCGATTACGAAGTGGATAACGATTGTGTGAAAAAAGCAGATAAGATTGTTGTCGATTTTTGGGAAGGCGTAAAGCATAGAATGATAAGCACGGTTGCATTAATGTACAAAGACGGGCTTGTAAAAGATAGCGATATTCACGCGGAACTCGGTGAAATTTTATGTGGAGAAAAACCTGCAAGAGAAAACGACGATGAAATTATTTATTTTAATGCCGTTGGTGCAGGAATATTAGATATAGCATTGGTTTCAAGATGTTATAAAAGTGCAAAAGAAAACGGTAAAGGAATAATCGTTCCATTTTGGGAATAAAAGGTAAAAGCACTTTAATTGACAGAAAAATTGTTTACCATGAAAAAGAGATAAATACTAAATAAATTAAATAAACGCCACCAAAGTTTGGGGCGTTTTAATATAATCATTTATTAAATGGGGTTTAAAAATTATAACATTTATTATATTTAGATATAGATATTACGTGTGCCCTGTTGTTATAATACTTACAAAAATATACCAATAATTTACTTTATTATATAGACATTGCCTAAAAAAATGATATAATAAAGAATATAATTAAAAAAAATTATGGAGGACGTATGATTATTGATATTCACTCGCATTGTTATAAAAATCCTTTGCCTTTTGTAACGCCATTTTGCAATCCTGAAGAATTAATAAAATTTTATAATAGTCAGGGTATAGATAAGGCGGTTTTATTGCCTGTGGTTAACCCTGAAATCTATTTTCCGCAGTCAAACGATGAAGTTTTAGAAATTTGTGCTGCGTATAAAGATAGGTTTATTCCATACTGCAATATTGACCCAAGGGCAATGACAAACGCACCAAACGCTCCCTTAACAAAGGTTTTAGAATACTACAAAAATAAAGGGTGCAAAGGTATTGGCGAAGTTATGCCTAATTTAGAGTTGATGGACCCAAAAGTTCAAAATCTTTTTTATGCGGCAGAACAAGTAGAGTTGCCAATAGTGTACGATGGGTCAGACGTTAAAGATGGCGACTTTGGTTTATACGACGATGCAGGTTTGCCACAATTAGAACACACATTGCAACGTTTCCCACGTTTAAAAATATTTGGACACGGGCCTGTTTTTTGGGCAGAATTATTTAAACTTAAAACCCCAGGGGAACGTGGATACGTGTTTAGTTTTAATGGAAAAGAACAAGTAGGTATTCGTGGAGAAGAAAACGTTGTAGAAGGGGTTGTGCCCGTTTTATTGCGTAGATATGAAAACTTGCATTGCGACCTTTCAGATGATTCTCCAATTAACGCACTTTCGAGAAATTTAGAATATACTAAAAAGTTCTTTATTGAATTCCAAGATAGGCTTTATTTCGGAACGGATATGTGCAACAAATATGTAGAATATCCACACGTTAAGTTTATAAACGGATTATTAGAAAAGGGTATAATCAGTAAGGAAATTTACGACAAAGTCACACATAAAAACGCACAAAAACTATTAGGAGTATAATATGGACAACAAGCAGTTTTTTAAGCAAGCGAAATTTGGCATGTTTATTCATTGGGGGCTTTACAGTCTTGCCGGTGGAGAGTGGAAAGGTCAAAGAACGGAATTCCCTGCAGAGTGGATTATGACCTATTATAAAATTCCTATTAAAGAATACGAACAACTTGCAACGGCATTTAATCCAATTTACTTTGATGCAGAAGAGTGGGTTAAACTTGCTAAAGAAGCAGGTATGCAATACATTGTGTTTACAAGCAAGCATCAAGAAGGGTTTGCAATGTTTAAGTCGGAAGTAGATGGCTATAACGTTGTAGATAGCACTCCTTTTAAAAGAGACGTTGTCCAAGAACTTGCCGCGGCTTGTAAAAAATATGGCATTAAACTTGGTTTATACTATTCTCACGAGTTAGATTTCCACGAAGAGCACGGCGGCGGTGTTAACTATTTAGACCCATGGCTAAACTGCGATTGGGCAAATAATTGGGATTTTCCAAATAAAAAAGAAAAAGATTATTCTATTTGTTTAGAAAAAAAGATAAAGCCACAATTAAAAGAACTTTTAACTAAATACGGCGATATTTTATGTATTTGGTGTGACGACCCTTGCGAAATTACTAAAGACCAAAGCCAACAAGTTTACGACTTTATTAAAAGTTATCAACCAGATTGTTTGGTTTCTTCAAGGGTGGGAAACGGACTTGGCGATATTATCAGTTTCGATGACAATAAAGTAACCGATGAAGACTGCAAAAACGGGCTATACGAAGCTTGTGTCACAATGAACAAGTCTTGGGGATATAAGTCTTACGATAATAATTGGAAAAGTGCCGATGAAATTATAAAAATTAAAAATCATCTTAACGAACGTGGCGTTAACCTTTTATTAAACGTTGGTCCAGATGGGCTTGGTAGAATTCCTGCCCCAACCGTGGAAATTTTAAAAGAAATTGGTAGAAAAACCAACAAATAAGGAGCAATAAATGAAGGTTACCTTTTTAGGAACAGGGGCTGCCGATTGGGTTATAGAAAAAGACAAAGGGCTTAAAGATTTTAGGCGTAATTCTTCTTTATTAATAGACGATTGCCTTTTAATTGACCCCGGCCCTAACGTTTTAGATGCCCTTACAGCGTTTAAAAAGCAACCGGAAAAAATTAAGTATATTATAAACACTCATAACCATTACGACCACTATTCGGAAGAAACGGTTAAAAGTTTAAAAAATGCGACCTTTTATCCGCTTGCCCCTAAAGACGTGGTAAGTGTTGGCGAATACGTTATACGTGCATATTTAGCCAACCATGGCACGGAAAATCCACTTCATTTTATTATACAAAAAAATGGCAAGTCTATTTTTTACGGATTAGATGGTGCTTGGTTAACTTTGTTAGAAGCAAAGGCTATAAAAGAATTTGGCATTGACCTTGCAGTTTTAGATGCAACCGTTGGAAATAGCAAAGTAGATAAAAGGCTTTTTGAACACAATAATTTAAGTATGGTAAAAGATATTAAAAATGCTTTAGAGCCATACGTAAAAACTTGGTATATTAGTCATATGGCAAAAACCTTGCATACGTCTCACGCAAAACTTTTGGCACAAATGAAAAGGTATAACATTTTAGTTGCGAAAGACGGGTTAGAAATAGAAGTTTAAAAATTACGTTAAATTATTAAAACAAAAAAACGGCAAATTATGTGGCGTAGTGATAGGGGTTTTTTAGACAATACAAAAGGATAGCAAAAATTTTGCTATCCTTTTGTGTTAAAATTAAAATCTTTATCATCGTTGCAAGTTAAAATTTATCCAAACTTACTATTTTAAAAAATTATACGCCACATAAATTATTATAAATATTAAAGCAAAACCTAATATCATAAATTATATCAACCTAAAATTTATTGTTTTTTAGTAAAAAATAGAATGCTAAACAGAGTAAAATAAATATCCACATAAACCCTTAACTTTATTTTTTAATTTATCTGCTGAATATTTATAACAACTACATCTAGTCCCATATTATCAAAATGAAATTTTGTTAACGCACTTTTTGCATCTTCTGCTGAATAAATTTCACTACGCATACCCAAATATTTATCTTCATACACTATTAAAAATTCATGTTCTTCACTATACATTAATACACTCTCCAATATATTTATTTTTTGTTACAAATTATTTTAACACTATAATTAGTGTATGTCAAGTAAAAAACACGCTGTTTAGTGTAAAATAAAAACATGAGTACTTTTGGTGAAAATCTTAAAAATTTAAGAAAAGAACAAAACTTAAGCCAAGGCGAACTTGCACGTCTTATTCAAACAACACAACAACGAGTTAGTGAGTGGGAGTGTAATAAGGTAGAACCTTCTTTATTCAATATTATAAAAATTTTAAATGTTTTTAACGTTACATTTGAAGAATTAACGGAAGATTTGGAAAAATAAAAGAGTGGAATTATGCAGTCTTATAATGGAATTGAAATTTAACGAAAAGTATAGCCCACTATACTTCGCAAAAAGCGAAATATGGTGGGCTTTATCTTTACCACAAAAGATTAAGGTAAACAAGTGATATTTTTAGCCTTGTGGCTAAAAGTTATATTGCTTGTTCTACAAGCAGTTTTATTTTGGCTACGCCAAAGTTATATTAAATAAATCCTTAACTCGCCGTAGGCGAATATCACTGCCGAAAGGCAATATCACTTGCCGATAGGCAAATCTCACAAATCCATAAGGATTTATTTAGTTGTCGCAATTCCCTACGGGAAGAGCGACTTCATTGCCGTTTTTTTCTATTTCAAAATATTGGCTAAAATGGGAGATACCGTTTCTATAGGGAGTCCTACCACGTTATAAAAACTTCCCTTTAACTCTTTTACTAAATTATATCCATCTTGTATGCCGTAAGCCCCTGCCTTATCCATAGGCTTGCCAGTTTCAACGTATTCTAAAATTTCTTTTTTTGATAGGTTATTAAAAACAACTTCTGTTTCTTCTATTCCGTTTTTAATTGAGTTTTCAGAAATAATTGAATAGCCCGTTATAACCGTATGGGTGTTATTTGATAATAGGGAAAGCATTTCTATTGCTTGCTCTTTATTTTTCGGCTTTCCTAAAATTTTGCCGTTAAAGTAAACGATAGTATCAGCAGATAGCACGCAAAAATCCTTTTCGCCTTGGGATTGTAGCCTAAAATATACTTCTTTGGCTTTTCCAACTGCGTTGTTTTTTGCAAGTTCTTTTGCACTTATGCCACTTTCCGTTTCGTTAAAATTGGAAACGACAATATCAAAGTTAAACCCGTGCTGTGATAAAATTTCCTTTCTTCTTGGGGAGTTAGATGCTAAAATAAGTTTCATTATTTTTTAATTTTTCCGTTTTCAATTTTTATTCTGTTAACGTTTTTACCAGAAAATTTGGCTTTAGAAAATTCCGTGCAAGTAAAAACTGCTTGCATATCGTTTAAACTCGAACTTAACCTTTTTTGGCGTTTAAGGTCAAGTTCAGATAAAACGTCATCTAAAATAACGATAGGGTATTCGCCAAAACGATTTTTAAACATTTCTGCTTCTGCAAGTTTTAATGAAAGAGCAACCGTTCTTTGTTGACCTTGGCTTGAATACACCCTAACGTCTTTATCGTTTAGGGTAAATTTAATATCGTCTCTATGCGGACCAAGGTTAGTAAAACCAAAATATAGGTCTTTTTCAAGCCCTAACTGTAGGTCTTGGAAAAAGCAATAAGAAATATCTTCTAAACTGCCCGTGTATCCACTTTCCGTTTTCATTTTTAAAGTTTCTTTTCCATCAGATAAAAAACGTTGTTTTTCTTCTGCAATTGGGGCAAGTTCTTCTAAAAACTCGTTTCGGCCCTTTATAATTTTAGCCGCTTCTGTGGATAATTGTTTATCCCAAACGGGAAGAGTTTCTTTTATCAAAGAAACGTCTTTATTTTTTAATAGATTGTTTCTTTGTGCTAAAATTTTGTTGTATCTTGATAGTGCGTAGAAATAATTTTTAGACATTTGAGAAAGGGAAATGTTCATAAACCTACGCCTGTCTTCTGGACTTTCTTGAACAAGTTTTAATTCGCTTGGGTTAAAAAACACGCTTTTAACGTTGCCAAAAAGTTCGCCAATTTTTAAAACTTGAAGCCCGTTAATGTAAACAGACTTTTTATCGTTTTTAAAAAATTTAATTTTTACGCTAATTTCCCCGTATAAACTTTCTGCCGTGCCGGAAATTTCCGCTTCTTCTTCTCCGTATAAAATAACCTGTTTATCTTTGTTTGCCCTTGGGGAATAACCCGTGCATAAAAAGAATATGGCTTCTGCCGCATTGGTTTTGCCCTGTGCGTTAGAACCGGTTAAAACGTTTATACCGTTAGTGAAATTAAAGCATTCATTAGAATAGTTTCTAAAGTTTTTTAGGGTGAGATTTTTTATAAACATAATAAAATTAAAAAAAGTTTCCTATTTTTGTTTATTTTATCTTTTTTTTGTTGTATAATGATTTAACAAGGCTAAAAATTATAAATTTTTAGTCCTTTTAGTTAATTATAATGTATTTTTACGCTAATTGCAACTGATAAAAGGAAAAGTCACTATGGAAAGTTATGAGATTTTATGGAAAACTGCTTTAGATGAGATTGAAAAAACAGTAAGTACCATTTCTTTTGAAGCTTACGTTAAAATGTTAGAGCCTGTAGACGTTAAGGCAAACACTCTTGTTCTTATTACCAAGACCAAGCTTTTTGCCGACCACGTTGCAGATAACCTAAAAAATAAAATTGTAGCAGCAGTATCTAAAGTAAATCCATCTATAACAGAAGTGGAAATATGCGTTTTTGCTAGTAAAGAAGATTATTATAAAGATGCGTTAGAAAAGGAAAATAACGCACCCCCAACAGGTTCTGCAATTAACCCAAAATTTACCTTTGATAACTTTGTAGTTGGTTCTTCTAACCAAATGATTTATGCTGCAGCAAAAGCCGTTGCAGAAAACCCTGGAGATGCGTTTAACCCACTTTTTATTTACGGTGGCTCTGGTCTTGGTAAAACGCATATATTAATGGCAATAGCAAACTACTTAAAAATTAATTCTCCACAAATTAACGTTTTATACGCTACTTGCGATCAATTTACAAATCAATTTATAACAAGTTTATCTCGTGGTAAAAGAGCGCCTGAAGATTTTAGAAATAAATACAGAAACGTAGACGTGCTTTTAATAGACGACGTTCAGTTTTTATCTAAAAAGCCAGAAACTCAAACGGAGTTCTTCCATACCTTTAACGAACTTATAATGCAAAATAAACAGATTGTTTTAACTTGTGACCGTCCTCCAAAGGAGATAAACGTGTTAGAAGACAGGTTAAGAACTCGTTTTGAAGGCGGTTTATTAGCAGACGTTCAACCACCAGATTTAGAAACTAAAATTGCTATATTGAAAAAGAAGAGTGAAGAGCAAAAAACTTACATAGAATTAAAGGTTTTATCCTACATTGCAGAAAAATCCGATTTAGACGTTCGTTCTTTAATCGGAAGGCTTACAAAAGTTATTTTCGCATCTAAACTTTTAGAAAAACCAATAACTATAGATTTAGTTAACGAGGCTTTAAAAGAATCTGCCGGTGAAATTCAAGAAGAATTACAAGTAGATGATATTATAAAATGTGTAAGTGATTTTTACCACATTTCTAAATCAGATTTAGTTGGTAAAAAGAAGAATAAAGAATTTACAGAACCAAGGCACGTTTGTATATATTTAATTACCGAACTTATGAGTCTTCCACAAGAATTTATAGGTCGGTAATTAAATATATACAAACGTGCCTTGGTTCTGTAAATTCTTTATTCTTCTTTTTACCAACTAAATCTGATTTAGAAATGTGGTAAAAATCACTTA
>JAGBSS010000085.1 GCA_017631725.1 Clostridia bacterium
CCACTTCGGGTAAAACTGCAACCGTAACGGTAGAAGTGTGAACCCTGCCTTGAGATTCTGTTTCAGGAACACGTTGAACTCTGTGAACACCACTTTCAAATTTTAATTTAGCATAACAAGATTTACCAGAGATAGAAAAAACAACTTCTTTTACACCGCCGAGTTCTGTAGAACTGTTTGAAAGTTCTTCCGTTTTCCATCTATTGGCTTCGGCATATTTAACGTACATTCTATAGAGTTCATACGCAAAAAGGCTTGCTTCTTCTCCGCCTGCACCTGCCCTTATTTCCATAATAACGTTTTTATCATCGTTAGGGTCTTTTGGAAGAAGTAAAATTCGAAGTTCTTCGGTCACCTTTTCAAGTTTTTTCTTACAATCTTGAATTTCTTCGGACATTAATGCTTTCATTTCAGGATCGTTTTCCGATTGAACTAAAACTTTTAAATCTTCTTCTTCGGCGAAAATCTTTTTATATTCAAGATACTTTTCAACTGTTTCGGTAATTTCGGCAAGTTCTTTGGTATATGCTTTCCACTCATCCATTTTTGCAATGATATCAGCATCGCCAATCAAAGCATTTAACTTGTCGAACCTTTCTACCATTTTATCAAGTTTTTTAAACACTAAAATACCGCCTTTACAATTCGGTCAATACCGCTGTAGTCTTTAATAATTTCAATACTTTTTGCATCTACAATCAAATTTTTAACTTGTTCTGCTTGATCGTATCCGCATTCTAAAAATAACAAACCACCTTCATTTAGGTGTGATTTTGCATTTTTTGCAATAATTTTATAAAAATCCAAGCCATCTTTTCCGCCGTCTAAAGCTAAAACAGGCTCAAAATCTTTTACTTCTTTATCTAACATAGATATGTCTTGACTTTTTATATATGGTGGATTAGAAATAATCACGTCAAATTTGCGTTCTTTTCCATCTGAAAGTTGGCTAAACATATCACTTTCTATAAACTCTATTTCAGCGCAATTTTGCTTTGCGTTTACTTTCGCAACCTTAAGTGCTTTATTCGAAACGTCTACTGCGGTGACAATAGCACCAGATTTCTTTTTAACGGCAATTGCAATAGCTCCACTACCCGTACATAAATCTAACACTTTAGATTTTTCACTAATTTCTTTTAGGGCGTTTTCAACCAAAAGTTCTGTTTCTGGCCTTGGAATTAAAACGTTCTCGTTTACGTTTAACTTGTATCCGTAAAAATCGGTATTTCCAATGCAATACCAAAGTGGTTTACCTTTTATTCTTTCACCTAAAACGTAATTTACCCTTTTAACCTTATCAACGCTGACTATATCGTTTGTAAAAACTTCTCCACGTTTAACGTTTAAACAAATGGAAACCAACCACTCCGCTTCTGCCTTTTCTGTAATATTGGCCTTTTCCAAAGAATTTTTAACGTATAACAACAACTCTTTTCTTGTTGTTTCATTAAAAAAGTCACATTCCTTTTCTTCGGGGTTGCTATCCATAGACAAAACGCCGTTAAATGCAGTTATTGCAACTTCTAACATTTTATCTTCTGGCTCTTTAGTGGTAATTTTTTGTAATAAATACCCTGGGAGTTTTAATGGTAAAAATATTGGATTAGAAGTTTTTGCTAAACCCTTTAAAAGTTCGTAAGACACACCAGCAACAAAAGGAACTAATGCAATTTTGCAAATTACCCTTAAAAATTTGTTTAAAGTTATAGAATTAATAGCCAAAATACTTTCAAAACAAGCAAAAACTATAATACTTATAATCATAACGAAAACCATAAAAGTTGTCCCGCACCTTGGGTGAATTCTTGAACACTTTTTTGCGTTTTCTGGGGTTAAATCTAACCCTTTTTCGTAGCAAGTAATAGTTTTATGCTCTGCACCGTGATACATAAAAACACGGCGAACGTCTTTTATAAGAGAGCAAAAAACAATGTAGCCAATAAAAATAAGCAGTTTTACGCCACCTTCTATAAAGTTTTTAGCCCAAACAGAAAATGTTGCCCCCGTCCACTTTTGTAAATAGAAAGTTAAATTAACCGGAAGCCAAATAAAAAGAAATAAAGAAACTAAAAGCCCTAAAAGGACAGAAAACGTAGCAATAACGCTCATAACGTTTACTTTCATTTTTTTTGCAAGCCATTCTTCTGCTTTAGATGGTTCTGTTTCTGCAAAAACTTCTGCAGAACGCATTAAAGACTTTGTGCCTGTAAAAATAGAATTAATAAAAGATACCACACCTCTCACGATGGGTAATCTTAAAAAGAAATTCCTTTCTTTAAGGGGTTTTATGCGTTTTTTCTCTACCCTTATTTCGCCTTGCTCATCTCTAACGGCAGTAACAGCAGAAG
>JAGBSS010000086.1 GCA_017631725.1 Clostridia bacterium
CGAGGCTAAAAAGGCAGGTTCACTTGCGGGGATAGAAGTTATCTCTGCCGGCTTTAACGACCTTGATATTTTCGATAACAACAAAGAAGCAGGGGACAGATTAGTTGATATTATTCAATATGCAGACCCAGATTTTATAATCACCCATAATCCAGATGATTATATGCCAGACCACACGGCAGTTTCTAGATTAGTTTTTGATGCAAGCTTTTCTGCAACCCTACCAAACTATAAATCTAAACTTAACAAGGCAGCTAAACTTGTTCCAATTTATTATATGGATACGTTAGCAGGTGTAAACTTTGTTCCAACAGAGTTTGTTGATATTACAGAAGAAATAGATTTAAAAATTGAAATGCTTAATTGCCACGAAAGTCAAATTGTTTGGATGAGAGATCACGATGGAATTGACTTTCCGGATATGGTTAGAACGTGCAGTAGATATCGTGGATATCAATGCGGAGTGGCTTATGCAGAAGGTTTCCGCCAATGCAACGTTTATTTAAAAAACACAGCAAAAAGGCTTTTGCCTTAATATAAAAATAATTAGTAAAAATCAATTGATTTAAGGAGTTTATTATTGATTTTAATTCTACAGTTAAAGGCAGTATGTTAGAAGGTTTTTACCCAAAGGGTTGGGATATGGTAAAGATAGACGCTTGTTGTGATAATCCACCAGAATCCATCACCGAAAAACAAGATTTTTGGAATAAAGATTTTACCCCAATTTCTTGTGAAGACGTTAAAGAGTTCGACGTTAAAATGGGTCACGAAATTGCAAACGAAATTAAAAAAGCTAATGAAAGAAATGAAAATATTGCATTTATACTTCCTGTAGGTCCTATGGGTATGTATAAGTGGGCAGTATACTTTTTAAAGGAATGGAACGTATCTTGCAAAAACGTTTGGTGCTTTAATATGGATGAATGGGCTGATGGAGAAGGCAACACTATAACCGGTGAAGCATCCTTCCAAAGCGCAATGGAAAATGCATTCTATAATCCGCTTGGCGAACTTACAGTTCCAAAGGAACAAAGAAATTTTGCAACTAAAGATAATCTTCCAACATATCCAGAAAAAATAAACGCATTAAAAGCAGAAGGTGCTAAATTAGTTTTAGTTTATGGTATTGGTAGAATGTGTCACATCGCTTTCTGGGAACCAACCATTGGTGCAGAATTTGAAGATGATGCTACTTGGCTTGCACAAAACTATAGAATTGGTGTTCAACTTCATCCATTAACCATTGAACAAAACGCGATTACATCATTTAAATCAAGAACTACTTTAGTTCCTTGCCGTGCAAATACAATAGGCCCAGGCCTTATGTTTAAAGCAGACTACGCAATCGGCGGTGCAGATGGTGCGCTTTCCCGTGGTATGCAATGGCAAGGTATGAGTTTATGGATGACTTTAAGATATGGTCCAGATAGACATATAACTTCTACATTTATTCCAACCCTTCCAGGCAAACTTTTCTTCTTGAAAGAGCTTGCAGGTCCATTAGTTCCAGAGGCTAACTAATGACTGAAAGAGAAAAGGCGCTTGCAGGAGAGTTGTATAATCCGTTAGACGCAGAGCTTCTTGCCCTTCATTTAAGGGCTGAGGCTCTTTTCGAGAAATATAACAAAATTCCTGCAAAAAACTATAAAAAAAGAGATAAAGTTATTAAAAAACTTTTTGGTAAAACGGGTGAAAAAATAAAAGTAGAAACTCCGTTTTATTGCGACTATGGTATTAACATAGAAGTAGGCGAAAACTTTTTTGCTAATTATGGGTGTATAATTTTAGACGTTAATAAGGTTAAAATTGGCAAAAACTGTATGCTTGCACCTAACGTTGGTATATATTCTGCAACTCATCCTGTTAGGGCAGAAGAAAGATATAACGGCGTAGAACTTGGTTTACCTGTTACAATTGGAGATAATTGTTGGATAGGTGGCGGTGCAGTTATTTGCCCCGGAGTTAGCATAGGAAATAACGTTGTAGTTGGTGCAGGCTCTGTAGTTACCAAAAGTTTTGGAGATAACGTAGTATTAGCGGGCAACCCCGCAAAGGTGATTAAAAATTTATGAAAAAATTTGTAATGTACGGCGCAGGAAATATCGGCCGTGGTTTTATAGGACAAACCTTTTCAGATGCAGGTTACAGCGTTGGGTTTGTAGATATTAATAAAGAAGTAATTGGCAGGTTAAATCAAGATAAATGCTATCCTGTTAACGTTGTTACCACAAACGAAAACGTTGAAAAAATGGTAGAAAACGTTTACGGTATTGATGGAACGGACATTGAGCTTGTTTCTAACGAAATTGCTAACTGCGACCTTATGGCAACGGCCATTGGCGTTAACGTTTTAAAATTTATTGCTAAACCTATCTCTCTCGGAATTAAAAAAAGGGCAGAAGGTAGCAAAAAACCTTTAAATATTATCATTTGTGAAAATTTAATTGGTGCAGATGAATATTTAAAGGGCTTAATTTTAAAAGAAATTCCAGAATATAGCAACTTTATAGAAAGTTCCGTTGGCTTTATAGAAGCAAGCATTGGTAGAATGGTGCCTGTAATGACAGAAGAGAAAAAACAAGGCAATCCATTAAGAGTTTACGTAGAACCATACAATATATTACCCGTAGATAAAAATGCATTTAAAGGGGAAATTGTTTCAGACGTTAAAAATCTCTATCCATTTGCTCCTTTTAACTTATTTATTCAAAGAAAACTTTTTATGCATAATATGAGCCACGCAGTTTTATCTTATTTAGGATATTTAAAGGGTTATGAATATATTTATCAAGCAGTTAACGATGATGAACTTAAATTTATTGCATTAAAAGTATTGTCTCGTTCGGCTATTGCCGTTGCTAAAGAAAATGGTGTAGAAGTAGATTTCCTTTTAGACCATGCTGATAACTTGTTATATCGCTTTACTAACACCGCTCTTGGCGATACTATTGCAAGGGTTGGTAAGGATACAAAACGTAAATTAAGTTCTAACGATAGGCTTATTGGTGCATTAAAACTTGCAGAAAAACACGGAGTAGAATCTTTTTACCTTTGTTTAGGTATTGCGGCAGGGCTATTATTTAACCCTGCTGAAGATGAAAGTAGTGTAGAACTTTCTAGTTTTGCAGTTAAAAACGGCGTTAAAGAAACTTTACAAAAATATTCAGATTACAATGGTAAATACGTAGATCTTATAGAAAAACTTTATTCCATGCTTAAAGAAGGCAAATCTATTAAGCAGGTTACCAAGTTTATTGATACGGAAAACGGCAAGGAGATTATTGTTTAATGAACAAAGGTATTATGGTTGCCGGTACAGTTTTAGTTGATAAAATTAACGGCATAAAAAAATATCCTGAAATTGGGGAACTTACGCAAATATTTTCTCTTTCACGCGCAACGGGTGGAAACGTGCCAAACGTTGGCATAGATTTAAAGAAAATCGATGCTAATTTAAACGTTTTTGCAGCAGGAAGACTTGGTAAAGACGGAGATGGAGAGTTTATTGTAAAAACCTTAAATGATAATGGTTTAGACACGTCTTTTATGGCTTATTCTGACACTTCATCAACAAGTTTTACCGACGTTATGAGTGTTTATGGTGGTCAGAGAACGTTTTTTACCTATTCTGGTGCTTGTGCAGAGTTTGGCGTAAACGATTTAGATTTTTCTAAAATAAACGTAGATATGTTGCACCTTGGCTATTTTTTACTTTTAGAGAAAGTAGACGGTGGAGATGGTGAATTAATTTTAAAAAAGGCAAAAGAAAAAGGCATTAGAACGTCTATAGATTTGGTTAGTGAAAATTCTGATAGATATTCTGTGGTTATTCCTTGCTTAAAGTACACGGATAACCTTATAATTAACGAAATAGAAGCAGGTAAAATTACGGGAATAGAGCCAAAAAAGGAAAATATTAAAGATATTTGCTTAAAACTTAAAAGTTTAGGTGTAAGTGAAAGGGTAATTATTCATATGCCTAAATTTGGGGCTTGCTTATCAGAAAGCGGATATATAGAAGTACCTTCGCTTTGTCTTCCAGAAGGTTATATTAAAGGCTCTACAGGGGCAGGCGATGCTTTCTGTGCAGGTGCTTTATACGGGATTTATAAAGGCTTTACCGATAAGGAAATTTTAGAGTTTGCCTCATCTTCTGCGGCTGTTTCACTTTCTTGTGAAGATGCGACAAGTGGGCTTTGCTCTGAAAAAGAAATTAAACAAATTTGTTCGGCTTTTAAAAGGTTAGAACTTTAATTAGGAGATATTATGGATTACAAAAAATTACAAAACGGCAGTGATATTAGGGGTGTTGCATTAGAAGGTATAGAAGGGCAACACGTTAATTTAACCGAGCAAGTATCTAAAGATATTGGCAGAGGTTTTGCTTTATGGCTTGCTAAAAAAACAGGTAAAAGCAATGGTTTAAGGGTTGCAGTTGGTAGAGATTCAAGGCTTTCAGGTGAAGCTCTTTGCTCTTATATCACAGAATCAATGAAAGAACAAGGCATTTTAGTGACAGATTTTGGTATGGCATCTACACCTGCAATGTTTATGTCTACTGTAACCGAAGGTTATAAATTTGATGGTTCTGTTATGATAACTGCAAGTCATCTTCCATTTAATCGTAATGGCTTTAAGTTTTTCACAGAAAATGGTGGACTTGAATCTAAAGATATCAAAGAAATTTTAGCATTTGCAGAAAGCCAAGAAGGTTTAAACGAAAAGGGTGGCGAAATTGTTAAAGGCGAGTTTATGGATGCCTATGCCAACATTTTAGTTAAAAAGGTTCAATCAGAAACAGGGGAAACACTTCCACTTAAAGGGTATAAAATTGTAGTTGATGCAGGTAATGGCGCAGGCGGTTTCTACGTTGATAAAGTTTTAAACGTTTTAGGTGCAGATACCACTGGTAGTAGATTTTTAGACCCAGACGGAAGTTTCCCTAACCATATTCCAAACCCAGAAAATAAAGAAGCAATGGAAAGTATTACAGATGCCGTTAAAGAAAACAATGCCGATTTAGGTATTATTTTCGATACCGACGTTGATAGGGCAGGGGCAGTTTTATCTGATGGCTCTGAACTCAATAGAAATAGAATTATTGCAATGCTTTCTGCAATTTTATTAAGAGAATACCCTGGAACGACCATAGTGACAGACTCTATAACATCTACTGGTTTAAAGAAGTTTATTGAACAAAAGGGTGGTGTTCATCACAGGTTTAAACGTGGTTATAGAAACGTTATAAACGAATCTGTTAGATTAAACGCAAATGGACAAGATAGCCAATTAGCAATAGAAACTTCTGGCCACGGTGCATTAAAAGAAAACTATTTTTTAGATGATGGTGCATATTTAGTTACTAAACTTTTAATTGAACTTTCTCGCGCTAAAAAACAAGGCTATACGTTAGAATCTTTAATAGCCGATTTAGAAGAACCAATAGAAAGCAAAGAATTCCGTATGAACATTTTAGTAGAAGACTTTAAAACCTACGGACAAAGGGTAATTGAAGAACTTTCTATCTACGCAAAAACTCAAGATGGTTGGAGTGTAGAACCTGTAAACTATGAAGGTATAAGGGTTAATTCTTTAAACGGAGATGGTTGGTTTTTATTAAGACTTTCACTTCACGATCCACTTTTACCACTTAACATAGAAAGCAACAAGCAAGGCGGTGCAAAAATAATTGCAAACGAATTGTATAATTTTATTAAAAATTATA
>JAGBSS010000087.1 GCA_017631725.1 Clostridia bacterium
TATGCCTATGCCCTTTACCTTAAAACGGGTAAATTTGATATTTTAAACGATTTTATTGCTCACACCAAAAATAATTTGCAAAATGGTGCTCCCGTAGAGTGGTTTACTTTAGAAACGGGCGAAGTAAGTGGATTAAATTATGGTACTTCTGGCGTACTCCCATACGTTGGGGCGCTTAAAATTAAAAAAGCAATTAAAGGAGAAATTTAATGCAAGAAGTTTTATTTCCTAACCTAAACGAAGTTGTAAAAGAAAAATCTAGAATACAAAATAAAGTTAGCAAAAATAAATGGTGCATTATACCATACGTTTGCGATAAAATTAGCGGGAACTTACTTTTAGCAGGCGAACTAACTACTCCAAAAAATTTAACTTTAAAACTAAACCTTAAAGGATTACATAAAATTTATTTGTCTACGATAAACTTTCGCTCTAAAAATTTATTTTACGCTAAATTATCTTCTGACCTTGGGTTTTCGCCTATAAGTTCCCCAAATAGGGATAAAAAGCATAGGTGGTGTCCTACCGAATATGCAGAAGAATTTTTGTGGAAAATAGCCGATTTAACGGATGAAGATTTAATTATAAGAAAACCAAACGGTGCGCAATTAAACGCCTGTTCTCTCGCTTGGGTAAGGTGCGTGCCTATAACTTGCGAAGAACTAGAAAACTTTAAAGATAAAAATAAAGATTTTAATCTTAACGCCCATTTTGACGAAGATTTTTACGCAGAAGACGATTACAGATTAGAGTCTAATTATTTAAACAGATACTTTCCACTAATAAATAGCGGTGTTAAAGAAATTTCTGCAGAATTTTCTTTTTCTTATGGAAAAGCTAACGTTAATGGAAATCTACCTGTTTTAAAGGTAGACGATATCTGGCAGAAAAAAACGGGAGAATATATAAAAAGAAAGAGTAAAATTTATAAAAAATTTATTTCTTTTGCTAAAGAAAAAGGCGTTAAAATTTTTGCCACAAACAGAATGAGCGTTGCAAACTTTAACCTTCCATACTCTAACGGGCATTGGACTAAGACAAAATTTGTTAGCGAGCACCCAGAGTTTTATTGCGAAACAAGGCTTAAACAAAAAACAAGTGTTTGCTCTTACGCATTTAAACAAGTAAGAGATTACGTTATAGAAAACCTTATAAACACAGTTAAACTTGGCTTTGATGGTGTTTCACTAATATTTCATAGGGGACTTTTGGTAGGCTTTGAAAAGCCCGTTATAGATAGATTTAATACTCTCTACCCAAACGTTGACCCACATATTCTACCTGCAAACGATAAAAGGTTAAACGGTGTTTGGAGAGAAATTATGACCGAGTTTATGCGTGAGCTTCGCACGGCATTAAACAATAATTTTGAAAAACGTCCTATCGTTAACGTTATAGTGGACTACACGCCAAAAACTTCTTTTAACTACGGCTTAGATATAAACGCTTGGATAAAAGAAGATTTAATTGACGGAATAGGACAAGGAATGATGGAAGTTTTTGAAGATCTAGACGGCGTTTTAAATAAAGACGGCACTATCGACCTTGGAAAATACCAAGAAAAAATTAATTTGCAACCTATAACGAAAAGATACCACGGGCAAGATTTAGATAAAGCGTTAAACGGCACGAAAGAATACCTTGAACTAACTAAAGGCTCTTCGGTAAAATTTTACGCAATGATGCCTTGGCCAAGGGCACTTGAATACGAAAAGTATGCCGATTGGAAAAAAGCGTTTAATAAGCTTGGCGTAAAAGATTTTTTAGGGTGGAACGCAAACCACCTAATGTTAGACGTGGTAGAATTTAACTCGGCTTTAAATGATAACAAAGAGTTTAATAAAATAAATCACTATCGCACGTTAAAACTTAACGGCGTAGACTTATCTGAATTTAACCCCAACTGGCGTGGGTAAAATTTATAAAAATAAAAAGCACCTTTCGGTGCTTTTTTTAAATAATTCGTTGCGCTATAATTATTTCATAAACTCTAAAATTATATCGTTTTGAACGTATAAATATTCTGGCTTAATTTTTAGTCTATTATTTTCTAAAATTAAATATTTTTGCTTTTTCTTTAAGGGTTCTGCGTATTCCTTTAAAAAGTCAAGGTTAAATTCCTTGTTAAACCTTTCTATGCTCATACCATTTTCCGTTCTTAAAGCAAGCATAATAAACTCAAACTCAGCGTCTTTCCCTTCTATAATATCAGAAGAAATTTCGGGAACTTTATTAAATATTATCGCCGTGTTATACTCGTCTATTTTATAAGAATTGGTCCACCTTCTATTATTCATAAAAGAAGATGCCGAAACGCCAAGACCAACGTATTCTCCCCTTTCCCAATAGTTTAGGTTGTGTTTAGATTCAAAACCTTTTAAGGCAAAGTTAGATACTTCGTATCTATCAATTCCCTTTTGGCTTAAATATTCTCTCACTCCATCGTAAATATCTGCAACTTCGTCGTCAGAAAGCAAACGTCCGTTTAAATAATCGTTATAAATTGGAGTGCCAACTTCTGGCGTTAGGGCGTAAACAGAAAGGTGTTTTGCCCCACCCGTTAAGGCTAAATCTATGCTTTTTTTAACTTGTTCTAAAGTTTGATCTTCTAAACCAATTAAAATGTCTGCCGATATATTTTCGCCTTTTAATAAGTTAGTGCACTCTAAAAAATCTTTAGCCGTATGAATTCTGTTTAACTTTTTAAGTTGACAATCATACCCCGTTTGAAGACCGATTGAAAACCTGTTTATGCCAACCGATTTATATGCATTAATTTTTTCTTTATTAACCGTGCCGGGGTTAATTTCAATAGTTATTTCAGGGTTATAAACTAAATTAAAATGCTTTTTAACCTGTCTAACTGCCCCTAAAATAAACTTTTCATCTACAAAAGAAGGCGTTCCACCGCCAAAATACACGGTGGAAAAAGTTTTGTCTTTAAACTCTTTTGCCCTTGCTTCTATTTCCCTGTAAAGGCACGCAAAGTAAGATTCAATTTTGCTTGTTTCCTTTGGGTAAGATGCAAAATCACAATATGAGCACTTGCTTTTACAAAAAGGAACGTGAATATAAATTCCTGCCATTATCTATCGTTATCCGTTTTTAAAATTGATATAAATGCTTCTGAAGGTATTTCAACTGAACCTATTGAGCGCATTTTCTTTTTACCTTCTTTCTGTTTTTCTAAAAGTTTTTTCTTTCTCGTCACGTCACCGCCGTAGCATTTTGCTAAAACGTCTTTTCTAAACGCTTTAACCGTTTCCCTTGCAATAACTTTTCCACCAACTGCCGCTTGAATTGGAATTTCAAACATTTGTCTTGGAATAACTTCTTTTAACTTTTCGGCAATTTGTCTGCCACGTTCATAGGCTTTTTCCTTGTGAACTATAATTGAAAGAGCATCACAAACTTCGCCGTTTAAAAGCATATCAAGTTTAACTAAATCCGACTTAACGTATTCGGAAATTTCATAGTCGAAAGATGCGTATCCCCTTGTTCTGGACTTTAATTGGTCAAAAAAGTCGTAAATAATTTCGTTTAAAGGGAGAATATATTTTAACTCTACCCTTGTTTTATCAAGATAAACCATATCTTTATAAATACCACGTTTAGATTGGCATAAATCCATAATAGGTCCAACGTAATCTGGTGGGGTAAATATACTTGCCTTTATAACAGGCTCTTCCATATAATCTATTTCCGTTGTTGGTGGAAGTTTAGATGGATTTTCAACGGTAAAATTTTGACCGTCTGTTTTATAAACCTTATAAGAAACGCTTGGTGCGGTGGTTATAATTTCTAAATCGAACTCTCGCTCTATTCTCGCTTGAATAACGTCCATATGAAGAAGCCCTAAAAATCCGCATCTAAAACCAAAGCCGAGTGCTGCGGAGTTGTCTGGTTCAATAGAAAGTGCTGCATCGTTAAGTTTTAATTTTAAAAGAGCATCTTTTAAGTCGTTAAACTTACTGCCATCTACAGGGAACACACCAGAGAACACCATAGGAAGGGCTTTTTTATACCCATCTAAAGGCTTTTCTGCAGGGCGAGAAACTTCTGTTATAGTGTCGCCAACTGCCGTGTCTTCTATGCTTTTAATACTTGCGGCAATATAGCCAACTTCCCCTGCCCTTAAGCATGGCTGTGGGGAAAGGTTTGGTGCAAACACGCCAACTTCGGTAACGTCGAACTGCTTGTCAGACATATACGTTCTAATTTTTGTGCCGACCTTAACCGTGCCATCCATTATCCTAACAAAACAAATAACGCCCTTAAAATTATCGTAATAGCTATCGAAAATAAGTGCCTTAAGCGGTGCGTTATCATCCCCTTTTGGTGCAGGAACACGTTCTACAACGGCTTCTAACACTTGTTCTATGTTAGTACCGCATTTAGCAGAAATTCTTGGGGCGCTCATTGCTTCTATTCCTAAAATTTCTTCTACTTCTTTAGCCGCTTCATCTGGCATTGCAGATGCAAGGTCAATTTTATTGATAACAGGCATTATCTCTAAATCGTTATCAAGTGCTAAATATGCGTTAGCAAGGGTTTGAGCTTGCACGCCTTGTGTTGCATCTACTATTAAAATTGCACCTTCGCACGCTTTAAGTGAACGAGAAACTTCATAAGTAAAGTCTACGTGGCCGGGGGTGTCTATTAAGTTAAATAAATATTCTTCGCCATTTTTTGCTTTGTAGAACATTCTAACAGGGGTAAGTTTAATGGTAATACCCCTTTCACGCTCTAAATCCATAGAGTCTAAAAGTTGCTCTTCCATATCACGTTCGGAAACCTGACCCGTTTTTTCCATAAGCCTGTCTGCTAAAGTAGATTTGCCGTGATCTATGTGTGCTACTATGCAAAAATTTCTTATATTTTCCTTTTTAATTGACATAAATTAACCTTTTGCCTATAATGAAAATAGTATAAACCAAAACGCATATTTTGTAAAGTTTTTTTAGGGAAAGTTATTATGTCAGAAAATTTAAAGGCTCTTTTAAGCACTCCCATTGCACACAGGGGGCTTTGGAATAGCACCATAACGGAAAACACGGAAACGGCTTTTATAAAAGCCGTAGAAGGTGGCTTTTCCATTGAAACCGACCTTTATATGACTTTAGATGGCCAAATTGTTTGCTGTCACGATAACAACTTATTTAGACTCGCAGGAAAAGACAAGTGCTTAACTAACTTAACCCTAAAAGAAATTAAGGATATTAATTTAATTGGCGGTGGAAAAGTCCCTACCTTAACCGAACTATTAAACGTGGTAAACGGAAAGGTGTTTTTGCTTTTAGAAATAAAAAATCAACCAAATAAACTTGTGGTTGACAAGGTTGTAGAAATTTTAAAAAGTTATAATGGTAAATTTGCAATTCAATCTTTTAACCCCTTTTATTTGGCAAGAGTTTACAAACTTGCACCTAACTTTTTAAGGGGAATTTTAGCAGATAATAACCCAGACACCAATAAAACGTTGGAAAAATGGGTGGTAAAATATATGCCGTTTAATTTTTTATGTAAACCGCAATTTATTTCTTATAATTATAACGGCTTGCCGTTAAAAAAATGCAAACGCAAAAATTTACCCGTTATTGCTTGGACTATAACAAATAAAGAAACGGCAGAGAAAATAAAACCAATGGCAAATAATATCATTTTCGAAAATTTTATTCCATAATTTAAAAATAAGACGAAATAGTTGAAGAAAAATAAAAAAAAGGACTTAACAAAAGTTAAGTCCTTTTACATTGCATATAGTTTTAATTATCTGCTAAACTTTTTAGGGCGGAGTTGTCTAACCTAAAAATGCTCCAACCCTTAAGTTGTTTTGCCCCAATATTTTCGTAAAATTTTATGCTTGGAGTGTTCCAATCTAAACAGCACCACTCAAGCCTTCCCAAACCACGTTCAATGGTTAACTTTGCAAGAGTTTTAAGCATAAGTGTGCCAAACCCCTTGCCACGATATTCTGGCAACACGAAAATATCTTCTAAATAAATACCTGCCCTACCTAAAAAGGTGGAAAAGTTATTAAAAAAAAGTGCAAAACCAACTTCTTTGCCGTTATTTAGGGCAAAAATCACTTCTGCTTTCTTTTTGTCAAAAATCCACTCTTTTAAAAGTTCTTTTGTGGCAATCACTTGGTCGCTCATTTTTTCGTATTCGGCAAGTTTAGAAATGAAATCTAAAATTAACCCTACGTCTTGCTCGGTTGCAAATCTTATTTCCTTCATTTATCTACCAAACTTTTTAAGAAGATATGCTTTTAAGTCTTCGTTAGACATTTGCTTGTCTTCTCTTTTTTTCTCGGCAAGGCGTTTGCCTTGTTTTCTTTCCATATCCGTTTTTTCGTTAGTACCTTTTATGCCGTTTGGATTTTCGGTTGTTTTCATAGTTAAAGAAATTTTATTTTTAACCGTATCTACACCTAAAACCTTAACTTTAACAACGTCGCCAACCTTCAAAACGTCTGATGGGTGCTTAATATACCCTGTCGAAATTTGTGAAATGTGCACAAGTCCATCTTGATGCACTCCAATATCTACAAACACACCAAAATCTATAACGTTTCTAACCGTGCCAATTAATTCCATCCCTTCTTTTAAGTCGGCTAAACTCATTAAATCACTTCTTAAAACGGGGGCAGGTAAACTTTCCCTAATATCTCTACCCGGTTTTAAAAGTTCGTTAACAATATCAATTAAGGTAGGTTCGCCAACGCCGGCTTTTTCTGCAACTGCTTTCCAACCCTTTTCTTCTATTCTCTTTTTAATATCGGAAATTTGGCTATTAGAAACGTCTTTTAATGTGTAACCAACAACTTCTAAAAGTTTATTAACCGCATCGTAAGATTCAGGGTGAACACCCGTGTTATCTAAAACGTCACCACCGACAATTCTTAAAAATCCTGCACATTGTTCAAAAGCCTTTTCGCCAAGTTTTTTAACCTTTAACAAATCTCTTCTGCTTTTGAAAATGTTTTGTTTTCTATATTCTACTATGTTTTTAGCAATACCGCTATTTAGCCCAGAAACAAAGGAAAGTAAACTTACAGATGCCGTGTTTAAATCTACGCCAACGCTGTTAACACAATCTTCTACAACGCCACCTAAAACTTCTTCTAATCTCTTTTCAGGCATGTCGTGTTGATATTGTCCAACGCCAATAGACTTAACGTCTATTTTAATAAGTTCTGCAAGTGGGTCTAAAAGCCTTCTTGCAATAGAAACGGCAGAACGCTGTGCAGGCTCAAAATCTGGGAATTCTTCTGCCCCAAGTTTGCTTGCACTATAAACGGATGCACCTGCTTCGTTTACAACTGCGTATGCAAGTGGTTTAGAACACTTTTTAATTAAGTTTGCAACAAAAATTTCACTTTCTTTACTTGCCGTGCCGTTACCTATAGAAATAATTTCTACGTTGTGCTTTTCTATAAGTTTTAGTAAAATTGCTTCTGCTTCTTCTATTTTATTTTGTGGTGGAGTTGGGAAAACTACCGCCGTATCTAAAACGTTGCCTTCTTTATTTATAACGGCTATTTTACAACCCGTTCTATACGCAGGGTCAAGCCCTAAAATGGTTTTACCTTTAAGTGGTGGTTGAAGTAAAAGCGGTTTTAAGTTTACTTCAAACATTTTAATTGCCGATTCACTTGCCGTTTCCGTTAAAGAACTTCTTATTTCTCTCTCTATAGAAGGGAATATAAGCCTATAAAAAGCATCTTCCCCCGCCTTAATTATTAAATTAGATAATTGATTACATTTTTTAACCCATTTTGAATAAATAACTTGCAAAAATAATTCTTTATCTATTGCCAAACTTACCTTTAAGCACTCTTCTTTTTCACCACGATTAATTGCTAAAATTCTGTGCGATGGAATTTTGTTTACCTTTTCAGAATAGTCTGAATACATATCGTAGGTTTTAGCATTTTCA
>JAGBSS010000088.1 GCA_017631725.1 Clostridia bacterium
AACAAATAAAAGTTTTGGTATAGAAGTAGCAAAACTTGCAGGCGTTAAACAAGAAATTACCGATAGGGCTAAAGATATTTTAAAATCTTTAGAAAAGTCTGAAAAATCAAGAATTTCATATGAAAATACAGAAGTTATTTTGGAATCTTCTGAAACTGAACGCATTATTAAAGAATTAGACGTAAATAACTTATCTCCAATGCAAGCACTTGCTATATTGGCAGATTTAAAAGAAAAAATAACAAATTAGGGTGCTTTATGGCTGAAATTAATATTTTAAGCAGTAAAATTTTTAATAGAATTGCCGCAGGTGAAGTAATTGAAAGACCGGCTTCTGTTGTTAAAGAATTGGTAGAAAATTCTATCGATGCTAAAGCAACTAATATAACCGTTGAAATTTTAGACGGTGGCATATCTATGATAAAAGTAATAGACAATGGTTTAGGCATTGAAAAATCAGAACTTAAAAAGGCTTTAATGCCACACGCAACAAGTAAAATATCTTGCGTTAAAGACCTTGATAACATTGCCACACTTGGCTTTAGGGGAGAAGCTCTTGCAAGTATCGCTTCTGTATCTAAAATTTCTATTCTTTCTAAAACGATAGGGCAAGATATTGGCGGAGAAATATATTCAGAAGGTGGGGAAATTGCCCCAATTATAGATAAACCAACCTTTTCTGGCACGGAAATTACCGTTTCAAATCTTTTTTACAATACACCCGTTAGGGCTAAATTTTTAAAGACAGACAGGTCGGAAGAAAACGAGATTTCTGCTACAATGACAAGATTTATTCTTGGAAACCCAAATATTTCGTTTAAATACATCTCAAATGGTAAAGTTGTATTACAATCTTATGGAGATGGTTTAGAATCTGCCTTTATTACGGTTTACGGGATAGAAACCATAAAAAATTGCTTTTATATTGAAACGGAAAAAAATGGAATTAAAATTAACGGCTATATTGGTAAACACAATTTTACAAAGCCAAATAGGGGACATCAAACTGTCTTTATAAATGATAGATACGTTGTAAACCAAACCGTTTCTTCTGCAATTTTAAATGCTTATTCTAGTTATTTAATGAAAAGGCAATATCCTTTCTACGTTCTAAATATACAATTACCTACAGAATTTGTAGACGTTAACGTTCACCCTAATAAAACTGACGTTAGATTTTTAAATAATCAGGTTGTTTATGGCTCATTATACTCTGTTGTTTCTAAAGTTTTAGATGGTTCAAGTGAAATTTTAGACATAGTTTCTTCTATAGATGATAAAATACAAAAACCACAAGAAAATACAAACGAAATCAATACAAATTATGTTATACATAATGAGAAAAAGTCGTTTAGTGTTGCATTTGACAAGCTTGAATTTAGTGATGTAAAAAAAGATAATTCTGATATCTTTAATGAAAATAAGGCATTTTTAGAAAAGTTAGAAAGAGAAAGGAAAAATACCTTAAACGATATTATAAAAGAAAAACAAACCGAACAAATAAGCGTTGCTTTAGCACCAGATTTTAGGGTAGTAGGACAAGCATTAAATACATACCTAATTTTAGAAGCGCTTGGAGATTTATTCTTTTTAGATCAACACGCCGCATACGAACGCATATTATTTGACAAAATTAATAACGACTTTAAAAATGCCAATATTCCATTACAACCACTATTAATTCCATACATTTTAAACGTTAACGCCAATGAATTTGAGTTTATTTATTCAAAAATTAACGTTTTTAATGAAATTGGCATTGAAATTGAAGAATTTGGTAATAGTTCATTTAAAATTTCTGCGTTGCCATCTTATTTAAATGATATGAATATATCAAAGTTTTTTAATGAAATTTTATCTGATTTAAACGTTTTAAAACATATATCTGCTAATGATATTATGAGAGAGAAAATTGCCCAAAAAGCGTGCAAATCTGCTATTAAATCAGGCGACAAACTATCAGAATCGGAAATTAATTGCTTATTAGATATGTTAAAAGGCAATTTAAATTTAAAATGTCCACACGGCAGACCAATTGCTGTTAGAATTACACGAACGGAAATTGACAAATGGTTCAAAAGAATAATTTAAATAAAAAACTTATTATAATTTGCGGACCTACGGCTTCTGGTAAAACGGAGCTTGCTTTAGAGTGTGCAAAAATTTTAAATACTGAAATTATTTCTGCTGATTCAATGAACGTTTATTGCGGTTTAGACGTGGGAACGGTAAAACCCAATAGAACAGAAAGGGAACAAGTTAAACATCATTTAATAGACGTCGTTTCTCCTTTAAACTCTTTTTCCGTAGGAGATTATAAAGAAAAAGCCGAACCAATTATTGAAAAGCTATTTTCCGAAAATAAAACGCCAATTATTTGTGGTGGGACAGGTTTTTACGTTAATTCGTTAATTTACAATTTATCATATGGTAAAAGTCCTGCAAATTTAATTGCAAGAGAAAAGTATTTTAATTTAGTTGAAGAAAAGGGTGCAGAATACGTTTACAATATTTTGTTATCTGTCGACCCCGAAAGCGCAAAAAAAATTCATTTTAATGATGTTAAGAGAGTTGTAAGAGCATTAGAAATATACGAATCTGGTGTTAAAAAGTCAGAATTAAACGATTTAAACGTTCCTATTAGAGATTATTTAGCATATTATATCGATTTTGATCGCTCTACTTTGTATGATAGAATAGACAAACGTGTTGATATTATGATTGAAAATGGATTAATAGAAGAAGTTTCGGGGTTGGTTAATTCTGGAATAGATATATCTTATCAATGCATGCAAGGTATTGGATATAAAGAAGTTTATTCTTATTTAAAAAATGAAATTTCATTAGAAGAATGTATAAATTTAATAAAGCTAAACACAAGGCATTATGCAAAAAGGCAGTTAACTTTTTTTAAAAAATTACCTAATTTAATTGCCTTAAAACCAAACTATAGTAAAATTTTAGCAGAAAGGATTGTAGGCGACTTATGCAAATAGATTTAATTGAAAAATGCGAACAAAAACTATTGCCAATATTTAATAAACTTGATGAAATATGTTTATATAACCAAGAAAAAGTTCTTAATGCATTTCAAAAAAACCGCATAGCTTTAAGGCATTTTAGCGGAACTTCTGGTTATGGATATGGAGATGAGGGGAGAGATGCATTAAACTGTCTTTTAGCAGACATTTTCAAGGCGGAAAAAGCCGTTTTATCTCCTTCTATAGTTTCTGGAACACACGCACTTTCTCTTTGTTTATACGCCATTTTAAGGGCAAACGATACTATGCTTTCCGTATCAGGAATACC
>JAGBSS010000089.1 GCA_017631725.1 Clostridia bacterium
CACTACCGCCCGCAGAATCACCTTCTACAATAAAAAGTTCGTTAAGTTCGGGTTTTCTACCAGAACATGATGCAAGTTTACCAACTAAATTTTGCCCTTCAAGACTACGCACTCCACGCGCGATTTCTTTAGCCTTTCTTGCAGCAAGCCTTGCTTTAGCTGCGCCTAAAGCTTTATTAATAATTATATCGAAAGTTTTTTGTAATTTTTTATCCTTTATAAGTTCGTTAAGCTCTGTCACCGTTGCACTTTCTACCGCAGGGCGAGCTTCTGGATTGCCAAGTTTGGTTTTTGTTTGCCCTTCAAACTGAACTTCCCCCATTTTAACGGATAAAATAGCCGTTAAACCTTCTTTAAAGTCTTCGCCAAGCATATTGTCGTCTTTTTCCTTTAAAAGGTTTTTAGAGCGAGCATAGTCGTTGAAAACCCTTGTAAGTGCCGACCTAAAGCCTGTTTCGTGAGTACCACCCTCTGGTGTAGGAATATTATTAACGTAAGAGCAAACGCTATCTGTATAAGCGCCCGTGTGTTGAATAGCAAATTCTATTAAAATGTTGTCTTTTTTAGTAGATGCATACAAAGGCTTGTCGTAAAGAGTAGTTTTACCATCGTTAAGGTATTTAACAAAGTCGGCAATGCCACCTGCATATTCGAAAGATTGTTTAAAATCTGTTCGTTCATCTAAAAAGGAAATTTTAAGCCCCTTATTTAAAAAGGCAATTTCTCTAATTTTCTTTAAAATAACTTCGTTATCAAACTCTATAGTTTCAAACACCCTGTCATCTGGCATAAATTGAACGAAAGTTCCGTGTTTTTTTGTTTTCTGTTTTGTATCTTTTAAACGAGAAAGTGGAACACCTGACTTAATTTTGCCTGTTGTTTTATCTTCAACACTTTCAAATTCCATTTCAAAAATAGTATTTTTAAAAACTTTAACTTTTAGCCAACGAGAAAGTGCGTTAGTAACCGATGCACCAACCCCGTGAAGGCCACCAGAGAAAGCATAGTTAGAATTATTAAATTTACCGCCTGCGTGCAAGGTTGTAAAAACTACTTCTACGCCGGAAACACCTGCTTTAGAGTGAATATCGGTAGGAATACCCCTTCCGTTATCTTCTACACTAATACTGCCGTCTTTATAAGCAATAATTTCAATTTCAGTAGCGTGTCCATTTGCTGCTTCGTCAACAGAGTTATCAACAATTTCCCATAAAATATGATGAAGACCTTTAACACCCGTTGTTCCGATATACATACCAGGGCGCATACGAACGGCATCTAACCCTTCTAATATGCTAATATCTTCTGCCTTATAAGTATTTTTAGCCATAAAAACCCCTTTTAAGTTAATTCTATATAATTTTACAATATATTGTGTTTTTTTTCAAGAAAAAAATACAACTTTTTGTGATTTATGTAAAATTTAGAAAAATATAAATAATAAAATAGGTATTTAGCATAAGAATAATATTATATTTATTAGTAAAATAATTTACCATGTTTAAAATATTAATACAAAAAAGGCAAGGAATTTTCCTTGCCTTTTGTTGTTTTATTATTCTTAAAATTTAACTTTTGTTAAACTTTTAAGTTTTTGTTATGCAGGTATTTCTGCAATGCTCTTTTTAACTAAGCCGTAACCAGCGTATGCATCGTTTACAGGGTACTCGGTGTAAAGTGTTGTGTTTGTAAATGTTGCACCTAAACCTATGTTTGAACCTTGGCTGTTAGTTGCGTGTACACCTTGAGATGCTAATGCATCTGTTAAAGTGCCTGTACCTGTTCTAACAATAATTGTAGAATCTATCATGGTTAAGCCTGCAATGTAACTACCAAGAACAGTTGCATTTGTATTTGCAGTTGCATCGAACGTACAATTATCTACAGTACCGGTTGCAAATTGATTGAATAAACCTTGATAATATTTACCTATGGTTGCAAATTGTAAGGTAAGATTTTTTATAACTGCACTTGACCTTGTTAAACCAAAGCCAGATACCCAGCCTGAGTTAGAACCAACTACAACGTTTGTAATAGAATAGCCACAACCATCGAAAGTACCGGTAAAGCCGTATATAGGTAAGTTACCATTAATACCAAGTTGAGAAGTACCCTGAGTGCCATCGTGGAACATTTCTGTACCTGTACCAACTAAATTAGTAGTTAATACAATGTAACCAGCAGATGCAGAACCTGCTACATTAAAGTTATTAGAAGTTGCGCCACCTGCTTTTCTCCATGCTGCTAAAGTGTGTAAACCTGGAGCAACGTCTGCAAGTTTGGTTATACCAAAAGTACCAATTGTTGCGTTAATAACGTATTTCTTGGTGTAGGTTTCAACAGTAATAACTTTTACACCAGCGTTAGATTTTAACACGGTTGAAGAAACAACAACGTTGCTACCATCAGTTGTAAATGGAACACTTACACCACCAATTGTTACGTTTGCAACAGCGCTTTCTACTGCAAATACCATGTCGTTTGAAATTATTTCGCCATTGTCGTTTGTTTTAGAAGCGTATGCTATGTA
>JAGBSS010000090.1 GCA_017631725.1 Clostridia bacterium
CCTGCCGCACCTGCGCCGATTACTATTAAATCTTTCATTAGTTTATGCTCTCGATATATTTTCTAATTTCGCTTGCGTTGTCGTAAGCTGCAATACCAGATTCGGTTGGAACTAAAAGGGTTGGAGCCTTTTTAATGCCATATTTTAAAGTCATTTCCTTGTTTTCTTCTGCATTAACAACGTCGTAACTAACACCTGCTTTGTCAAGCATCATTTTGCTTGTTTTGCAGTTTGGACAACCATTTCTCGTGAATAGAATTGGTTTTGTAATGATATCAACGCTTGCACTTTCTTTTTCTTCACAAGCACAAGTTGCTTGTTTTTCTTTTAAAACAGAAGTTTCAATGTTGTAAACCTTTCTTGCACCAAATTCTTCTCTCTTACCATCGTTCCAGTTTTGAACAGGACGATAGTAACCTGTTATACGGCTATAAACTTCGGTTGTTCTGCCACAAATTGGGCAAGTGTATTGTTCACCAGCTATATAGCCGTGGTCTGCACATACGGCATAGGTAGGTGACATTGTGTAATAAGGAAGTTTATAGTTTTGAGCAATTTTCTTAACAAGACTTGCAGCAGCCTTCCAATCTGGGAGTTTTTGACCTAAGAATGCGTGGAAAACCGTACCAGAAGTGTAAAGTGTTTGCAATTCATCTTGAATATCAAGTGCAGTGAAAATATCATCTGTAAAGTTTACAGGTAAGTGTGAACTGTTGGTGTAATATGGAGTTTTATCGTTGTCAGAAGCAGTAATAATTTCTGGATATCTCTTTTTGTCGTGTTTTGCAAGACGGAAAGAAGTAGATTCCGCAGGGGTTGCTTCTAAGTTATAAAGGTCTCCGTAAAGTTCTTGATAATCGGAAAGTTTGTTTCTCATAAAGTTCAACACGTCTTTAGTGAAGCTTTGAGCTTCTTTTTCCGTTAAATCTTTCTTTACCCAACTTGCATTTAAGCAAGCTTCGTTCATGCCAACTAAACCAATGGTTGAGAAGTGGTTGTTAAACGTTCCTAAATATCTCTTTGTATATGGGTATAAGCCTGCTTCTAAAAGTTTAGAAATAGTTTCTCTCTTAACTTTTAGCGACCTTGCAGATAAATCCATTAAACGGGTAAGTCTTTCATAGAATTCTTCTGGAGTTTTAGATAAATATGCAATTCTTGGCATATTAATTGTTACAACACCGATAGAACCGGTAGATTCACCACTACCAAAGAAACCACCAGATTTTTTGCGGAGTTCTCTTAAGTCTAAACGTAAACGACAACACATAGAACGAACGTCGCTTGGTTCCATATCACTATTAATATAGTTAGAGAAATATGGAGTGCCGTATTTTGCGGTCATTTCAAATAAAAGTTTATTGTTTTCCGTTTCAGACCAGTCAAAGTTAGAAGTTATAGAATAGGTAGGAATTGGATATTGGAACCCCCTGCCGTTAGCATCGCCTTCTATCATAATTTCGATAAAGGCTTTGTTAACCATTTCCATTTCTTTAACACAATCTTTATATTTAAAGTCCATTTCCTTTCCGCCAACAATTGCGTTAAGTTCTGCAAGGTCGTTAGGAACAACCCAGTCTAACGTAATGTTAGTAAATGGTGCTTGAGTACCCCATCTAGATGGAGTGTTTACGCCATAAATAAATGATTGAATGCATTGTTTAACTTCTTTATAAGTAAGGTTATCTACCTTAACGAAAGGTGCTAAATAGGTATCGAAAGAAGAGAACGCTTGTGCGCCTGCCCATTCGTTTTGCATAATACCTAAAAAGTTAACCATTTGGTTGCAAAGTGTAGATAAGTGACCTGCAGGTGAAGATGTAATTTTACCAGGAACGCCACCTAAACCTTCTTTAATAAGTTGTTTTAAAGACCAACCTGCACAATATCCGGTAAGCATAGAAAGGTCGTGAATATGAATATCTGCGTTTCTATGTGCTTCTCCAATTTCTTCATCGTATACTTGAGAGAGCCAATAGTTAGCAGTAACTGCGCCAGAGTTAGATAAAATTAAACCACCAACCGAATAAGTAACGGTAGAGTTTTCTTTAACACGCCAGTCAGAAACCTTTAAATAATCGTCTATAATCTTTTTATAGTCTAAAACGGTGTCTTTAATGTTTCTTAAAGATTCACGTTGTTTACGATATAAAATGTAACTTTTAGCAACTTCTACATAGCCTGCTTGAATTAATACAACTTCGGCACTGTCTTGAATATCTTCTACAGTTACAACGTTGTCCTTAATTTTTTTAGCAAAATCTGCAGAAACACGTAATGTTAACATGTTTATAATGTCTGCATTATAGTTAATACCCTTTGAATTAAACGCTTTTGTAAGCGCCATAGAGATTTTCGACATATCATAATCTACTAATTTGCCATCTCTTTTCTTAACTTGAAACATAATTCTTCCTCCATAGTGTTCCCAAAAAGCGGGAGTGTATCTAATATAGCATATACCACTTTCCGTGTCAACACTTTTTATAATATTTTTTCAACATTTTGTAAAATTTTTTTTATTAAACCACAATATATTGTGTTTTGCCCTATTTTGCTCTATTTTATACAAAAAACGTTAAAAAGGGCTTTAAAAGGGGCAAATTTGGCTATAAATCTTGTGTTTTTTTAAATTTATAGAAAAATATTATAAATAAAAGTTTGCCTTTTAAAGGCTAATTACTATATATTGTATATAGATATAGAAAAACAAAAAGCCAAAAATTAAAAAATAAAAAAATAATTAAATTTTAGTTGCAAAAATAACTAAAATAGTATATTATAGTTAGCGGACCAAACACGTGGAGAGGTGTCAGAGTGGTCTAATGTGCTCGCTTGGAAAGCGGGTATACGGAAACGTATCGGAGGTTCGAATCCTCTCCTCTCTGCCAAACAGGAAATAGCATCCAAACGGATGCTATTTTTTGTTTTTGTAAATGGAGAAAGGATTCGAATGGGGAGAAAATTTGTTTTCAAATTTCCCGTAGGGTAAATAGTGGTCACCCACTATTTATCGGAGAAGGGCGCACAGGCGCCGAATCCTCTCCTCTCTGCCAAATGAAGAAAGAGTGCTTTTATGCACTCTTTTTTCATTTCAATATAGTGTTTATAGGAGAGGATTCGATTGGGGAGAAAATCGGCGTGTGCCGATTTGTCCGCTATAGAAAGA
>JAGBSS010000091.1 GCA_017631725.1 Clostridia bacterium
GCGGTTATGAACGATTTTGTTAAAACCGTAACTGTACTTGGCGAAAATAAAAGGCTTACAGACCTTCGTGTAAAGGAGGGAGAATAATATGCAAGAGATTCAAGCTAAAATGAAAGCCCGTGCTAAAGAACTTTTAGAAAGTGGACAAGTTGCAAGGGTTATTGGTTGGAAAAAAGGTGAATTTATTTACGACAATTCTCCTGCAACCTTTGAAAGTGTAGAAGAATTAGATAATTTCGTTTACGATTATTTCTGTGGCTCAAACCTTTCTAAATATTTAATTGCAGAAAGCAAAAAACCGGGTAAAACGGCAGTATTTTTAAAGCCTTGCGATACCTACAGTTATAATCAACTTATAAAAGAACACAGAATAAATAAAGATAACGTTTACGTTATTGCAATAGAATGTTTAGCAAAACTAAATGCCGAAACTATTAAAAATTTAGCAGATGGTTTTGTAACGGGTGTTTCCGTAGAAGGTGACAAAGTTACTATTTCATCTCCATACGGCGAAAAAGTTGTTGACAAAAAAGACGTTTTATTGACAAAATGCTCTACCTGTTCTAAAACTCACGTTGCAGGCGATGAACAAATTATAGTTTATAATTTTGAAAAGCCTTCAACTGATCGTTTTGAAAAGGTAAAAGAATTAGAAGCAATGACCGAAGATGAAAGGTTTGCTTTCTGGAGAAGTCAACTTTCTAAATGTATTCGTTGTAATGCTTGTAGAAACGTTTGTCCAGCTTGTTCTTGTGTAAAATGCGTATTTGACAATCCTGCATCAGGAATTAGCGCAAAAGCTAACGACGACAAGTTTGAAGAACAACTTTTCCACGTTATAAGGGCGTTCCACGTTTCTGGCAGATGTACAGACTGTGGCGAATGCAGTAGAGTTTGCCCACAAAACATACCACTTCACCTTTTAAACAGAAAGTTTATTAAAGATATAAACCAAACTTACGGCGAATATCAAGCAGGCGAAGAAACTGAAGGAAAAACTCCGCTTACTTCTTACACAGTAAACGATGCAGAGCCTAACGAAGTAGTTAACGGGGGAAAGTAATATGTTAAAAATAGCAAAAAGTAAATTAAACGATTTATACGCTAAAATAAACGAATCTATGGGTTTATTTATCCCCGTTAAAGTTGCGGGCGAAGTAGACTATAGGGTTTGGAGTGAAGGTAAAGAAGTTTCTTTAGAAACTTTAAAAACGGTTAAATCGCCAAAATCTATGTTCTTCCCACAAACGGAAAACTTAATGAAGTTCGTTAAAGAAGGCAAAAACATAGAAATTATAGACGTGAGAGAAGATTTTGACCAAAGAAAACCTTTCGTGTTATTTGGTGTTAAAGCTTGCGACTATAAAGCAATAGAAGTTTTAGATAAAGTATTTTTGGCAGACCCTGTGGATACCTATTATCAAGACAGAAGGGAAAAAACAACGATAATTACCACTGCTTGTTCTAAACCAGAAGACACCTGTTTCTGTTCAGTATTTGGCATAGATGCAACCAATCCTTTAGGAGACGTTACAACTTATTTAGATAACGATTATCTCTATTGGCAAGCAAACACCGAAAAGGGTGAAAACTTAACTAATTTAGTTAAAGATTTATTTGAAAACGGTGGTGAAGAAAAGGTTGCAGAAATTAAAGAAAATGCTAAAAAAGTATTAGACTGCTTACCTTTTAAAAATTTAGATTTATCTAAATTTAAACCTGAAAACTTAAACGAACTTTTCAATTCTGACAAATGGCAAGAATTATCAGAAGCGTGCCTTGCGTGTGGTACTTGCACCTTTGTGTGCCCAACTTGTCAATGTTTTGATATAAGGGACTTTAAAACTAATAAGGGTGTTGTTAGATTCCGTTGTTGGGACTCTTGTATGTATTCCGATTTCACTCAAATGTCACACGGAAATAATAGAACGACTCAAACGCAAAGATTCCGTCAAAGATTTATGCATAAACTTTGTTATTATCCATCTCAAAACGGCGGGCTTTATTCTTGCGTAGGTTGTGGCAGATGCGTAAACAAATGTCCACAAAACTTAAATATAGTAAAAGTAATTAAAGCGTTAGGAGACAAATAGTATGACGAACGAAACTTTAATTCCAAAGGTCGGGGTAATTACCGACGTTAGAAGGGACACTCCAGACGTTAAAACGTTTAGAGTAGTAGGAACAGACGGAAAAAAACTTTTTGAACATATGCCCGGTCAATGCGCAATGGTATCTATCCCAGGTGTTGGCGAAAGCATGTTCTCAATAACTTCTTCTCCAACAAACAAAGAATTTATGGAATTTTCCATAAAAAAATGCGGTTGCGTAACCGAAGTTATTCACTCATTAGAAGTTGGCGAACAAATAACGGTTAGGGGCCCATATGGTAGAAACTTCCCTGTAGAAGAAGATTTTAAAGGCAAAGACTTGTTGTTTATTGCAGGTGGTATTGGTTTAGCACCACTTCGTAGTGTAATTAACTATGTTCGCCATTACAGAAAAAATTACGGCAAAGTAACCATTGTTTACGGCGCAAGAAGTATGGACGATTTAGTTGATATAGAAGAAATCAAAACGGAGTGGGTTAACGAGCCAGACTTTAACGTATATTTAACTATTGACAGAGAGCAAGAAGGATGGGACGGACACGTTGGTTTTGTTCCGAGTTACGTTAAAGAGTTAGGTTTAGACCCAAACATGACAGCCGTTTTATGTGGCCCGCCAATAATGATTAAGTTTACTTTAGCAGGCTTGTTAGAATTAGGCTTTGAAAAGCAAAGGGTTTACACCACTTTAGAACTCCGTATGAAATGCGGAGTAGGTAAATGCGGAAGATGTAACGTAGGCGATAAATTCGTTTGTAAAGATGGTCCTGTATTTAGAATGGATCAAATAGACGAATTACCCGACGAATATTAAGGAGATACAAAAAATGGAAAAAACAGTTAACGTTTACTTTTTTGGTAAAAAATATCAAGTTCCAGAAAGCCTTACTATAATGAAGGCTATGGAATATGCAGGCTACCAACTCGTTCGTGGTTGCGGTTGCAGAAACGGATTTTGTGGTGCTTGTGCAACCATTTATCGTATAAAAGGCGAACAAGAATTAAAAACTTGTCTTGCTTGCCAAACCAAGGTAGAAGAAGGTATGTACGTAGCAACACTTCCTTTCTTCCCACTTGTAAAGCAAGTATACGATATAGAAAAGGTTAAACCTACCGAACAAATTATGATGCAATTATACCCAGAAATTTATTCTTGCATTGGTTGTAATGCTTGCACCAAGTCTTGTACACAAGGTTTAAACGTAATGCAATACATTGCTTTCGCTCAACGTGCAGAATACGAAAAATGTGCAGAAGAAAGTTTTGACTGCGTTATGTGTGGCGTATGTTCTTCACGTTGTCCTGCAGGTATTTCTCATCCACAGGTTGCAGAACTTGCAAGAAGGCTTTATGGCAAATATATAGCTCCAAAGTCAGAACACTTGTTAAAAAGGGTTGCAGAAATTAACAATGGCGAACACGTTAAACTTATAGAAGACGTTATGAATAAGCCAATTGAAGAATTAAAAGAACTTTATAATAAAAGAGAAATTGAAAAATAAGCGGAGGAAATTATGTATAACTATACCGAAGAACAGAAAATATCTATGTCCAAGGTGGAAAAGTCTAGACAAGAAAGGCTTAACAATCTTTTCCCCCGTATGACTGCAGAAGAAAAACAAACGGTTTTAAAAGAAAACCACCCAGACTATATTGAATCTGCTTATGAAGTTTTACAAGTAGGTCCAAATAAAGGGGAAAAGGTTTTACACGAACTTGCAGAATTATTACAAGGTAAATCAAGAGTTACCGATTTAAAAATTGATTTAGAAAACCCAGATTATGACGTAGACGTGTTAGTAATTGGTGGTGGCGGTGCAGGTTCTTCTGCAGCAGTTACCGCTCACGCTGCTGGGGCAAACGTTTTAATGGTTACTAAATTAAGAATAGGTGATGCAAACACCATGATGGCAGAAGGTGGTATTCAGGCTGCAGATAAAGAAAACGACAGTCCTGCAATTCACTATTTAGATGCTTTTGGTGGCGGTCACTTTGCAGCAAAACACGAACTTTTATATAAACTTGTAAACGAAGCCCCAGATGCTATTCGTTGGCTTAACGATTTAGGCGTTATGTTCGATAAGGCAGAAGACGGTACTATGATAACCACCCACGGTGGCGGTACAAGTAGAAAGAGAATGCACGCTTGTAAAGACTATTCTGGTGCAGAAATAATGAGAACTCTTCGTGATGAAGTTTTAAACAGACAAATTCCTGTTGTAGACTTTACCGCTGCTATAGAAATTATTAAAGATGATAAAAACCAAGCATGTGGTGCAGTTTTACAAAATATGGAAACGGGCGAAATTTTAGTTGCTAAAGCAAAAACCGTTGTAATTGCAACAGGTGGTGCAGGCAGACTTCATTACCAAGGTTTCCCAACATCTAACCACTATGGTGCAACTGCAGACGGATTAGTGTTAGCATACAGGGCAGGAGCAAAACTTTTATATGCAGATACCCTTCAATATCACCCAACCGGTGCAGCAGAACCTACACAAATTTTTGGTGCGTTAGTTACTGAAAAAGTTCGTTCACTTGGCGCTCAACTCGTTAATAAAGATGGAGAAGCATTTGTATATTCATTAGAAACACGTGACGTA
>JAGBSS010000092.1 GCA_017631725.1 Clostridia bacterium
AAAAAATTCGCAAAAATTTGCGAATTTTAAATCAATTATAAAATATGGACATATTTTAGCCGAGAAAAATTAGTTAAGTGTGACGTCTTTTAATTTATTATATCTTTTTTCTGCTAATAAAATAATGTTTTCACCAACCTTTCCTTGTGCAAAAACCTCATCTGAAATCTTTTTTGCTAAAAATATAGAATCAGTAGAATAATCTAAATTTCCAAGTTCGGTCATAAATTTTCCGCTTTGCTTAACACCCATAAAGTCCCCAGAACCACGCATTTTATAATCGTGCTCGGAAATTTTAAAGCCATCATCATTTTCTATTAAAATCTTTAGCCTTTCCATTGCTTCAGGCGATTTTGAAGTGCTTGTTAAAAAGCAATAACTTTTTATATCAGACCTACCAACTCTACCCCTTAATTGATGTAATTGAGAAAGACCAAATCTCTCTGCATTATAAATCACCATAACGGTTGCATTTGCAACGTCTACCCCAACTTCTATTACCGTTGTAGAAACCAAAACGTCTATCTCTTTATTTTTAAAACTTTCCATTACTGCAGTCTTTTCTTTATCCTTCATTTTGCCGTGCATTAAGCCAACTTTTACACCAATTAATTTATCCGATAAATCTTGATAAAGTTCGGTTGCGCCCATTAACGTTCCTTCTTCATCTCCATCAATTTTAGGGCAAACAAAGTATGCTTGTCTTCCATTTTTAACCTGTTCAGTAATAAATTTAAGCATATCTAAATACTTTTCTTCTCTAACGTAATTTGTTTGTACAGGTTGGCGATTTTTAGGCTTATCTGTAATTGTAGTTATATCTAAATCCCCATATAAAATAAGTGCTAAGGTTCTTGGAATTGGCGTAGCACTCATAACCAAAAGGTCTGGCATAACACCTTTATTCAATAGCGCACTACGTTGTGCTACACCAAAACGTTGCTGTTCATCGCATATACAAAGGGCTAAATTGTTAAAATTAACGTCTTCTTGCAAAACAGCGTGCGTTCCAACCAAAATTTTAGTTATACCCATAAATACACGTTCTTTAATAATTTTTTTCTGCTTTTGGGGTGTAGAACCTGCAATAAAATCTATTTCTACGTTTGGGAAAGCCTTTTTAATAACGTTATAATTTTGATTTGCCAAAACTTCTGTAGGAGATAAAACAACGGCTTGATATCCACTTTTAATTGCAACGAAAAGCGCACAAGTAGATACTGCAGTTTTACCACTTCCTACGTCACCTTGAATAAGTCTATTCATAACGTTTAAGCCGGTCATATCACTAAAAACGTCTTTAACGGCACAAGATTGACCATTTGTAAAAGCAAAATTAAAAGTATTTTGTATAAAACTTTCAACTTCTTCAAAAGAACAATTATATTTATTAGTTCTAATACTTTTTCCATCGCCTTTTAAAAGCTTAAAGGCGGAAATTAAGCCAAAATATTCTTCTATAGCTATTCTTTCAGAAGCCATTTTCAAACTTTTAAAATCAGAAGGGTTATGCACTTCTTTATATGCCGTGTAAAGGTCAGTTAAAGCATATTTTTCTTGTAGATTATACGGAATTATACTCTTTGGTTTTTCTAAATTTACGGCAAGTTTAACACTATCTCTAACAAGTTTTTGAGAGAGTTTGTTTTTAGTAGAATATTGTGGAACAATTCCTTTTAATCTATAAACTTTTTCGCACGGCTCGAAAGAAGGATTAACAAGTTCTAAAACACCATCTTTTCTAACTACCCTTCCGTAAAAAAGGTATTCCACGCCAACTTTTAGTTTAGATGCAACGTATGGTTGATTAAACCAAACTATAGAAAAATTTAAACCTTCTTGTTCGGCATAAACACGGACAATTTTTAGCCTTGAATATAATCTTTGAGTGGGAAGAGATATTAAAGTGGCATTTGTTAAAACCATATCTCCGTGATAAGCGTATTGCAAGGACTGTCTTACGCTTAAATCTAAATAAGAACGCGGAAAAAAATTGAGCATATCTTCTGTATTAAAAATGCCCAACGAATTAAACTCTTTTTCTCTTTGTTCGCTTATTCCACGTATCTTTGTAATTTCCATAATAAAAATTAAAGCGGGGTTTCCCCCGCTTGTTATTCTAATGCGATGTAATAACAATAAATTGGTTGACCGCCGTAATGAACGTCTACTTCGCATTCGGGGAACTTAACCCTTACTGCTTCTGCCAATGCTTCTGCATCTTTATCAGAAACGTCTTGACCATAGTAAAGTGTGATAATTTCTTCTCTACCGTGTAGTTTTTCAATTAAATCTATCGTGACTTGTGAAATATCTTTACCTGTAGCAAGAATTTTTTTACTGTCTAAACCTATTATGTCGCCAACAGATAAATCAAAACCATCTATTGTAGTTTTTCTAACCGCATATGTAACTTGACCAACCG
>JAGBSS010000093.1 GCA_017631725.1 Clostridia bacterium
ACCATTGGGTAGTTACCAGACCCAATACGGTTGCAATGATAACTCTAATTGCTTTTGAAATGTTCTATCTAGATTTAAAAGAAAAGCAAGAAATCTAACCAATATTGTTCCACCAATTAAAAATACAAAAAAGATAACTCTATTTTTCCTTAAAATAAATTTTTTCAACAACTAAATGCCTTTCAGCAAACTCCAAGCACTACGCTTTCAAGATAAATTTGTTCTCTTTCAAAAGTGGGAGCAACTCTTCATAATCAACTAAATTGACAGTTTTTCCCTTTTTCTTAGCAACGTGAGCCATAAGACCTGCCGCCTCACCCATCGTCATACAAGTATTCATCATCCTAAACGTGCCGATAAGCATTGGGTCAGAACCAATGCACCTACCCGCGGCAAGCAAATTATCAAACCTTGCGGAAATTAAGGCTTCCATAGGCACTGCCCCTATACCAGTTGCCGTGCTTTTCCAACTTGAAATAAAACTGTTTTTGCTGTTGGTATGCGCACCATATCTTCTTCTACACAATGCTACCGGATGATAATAGTCATCAGACATTAGTAGTTCTTTTGAAAAATCATACTTACTAACAATGTTACGGCTTGTGCGAACACCAACTTTAACTGGCGTTGAAGAAATGTAACAATTCTTAAACCCTGGCATTTCTTTTTTGAAAAAGTCAAGAACAATCATCATTCTATCGCGCATTTTTTGGTCCATTGCCGTCATTTCACGAGAATCTGCACCATCGCCAATCTCAAAGCAAACGGCAAGTTGCACCGCACCCGGCTTTAACATATGACAAAAGCCAAAGTGATTCCAAACCATTTCAGGAAGTTTACCCGCTTGCTTTGCTTCCCAATAAACTCTTTTGGCTTCCTCAATGTCAAACGGCGTAACACCATCAACGATAAAGAACAAAGAGTTGTGTAAGCCAAATTCTTCAGAACATTTTTTAACAGAGTCACGGTCGGCTAAAAAGGCAAGTTGCGCATTACCCGTTGCATCAATAAAGGTGTCCGCCTCTAAAAGATACGTCCCTTCAAAACCTGCAAGAAGAACAGAGTGAATATGTCCATTTTCGGTAACCACTTCAGAAAGTTGTGTATAAAAGTAACAATCAACGCCCGCTTCAAGCAACATTTTGTTGTACATTACCTTCATTGTTTCTTGGTCAAAAATAATTATGTTTGTCAATTCCCTATCGCCGATAGGACGATATTCAGGCATTTCTATTGGGTTTTGCAAAAATAATGACGCTGCACCAAGCGAATCCATTCTGCGAACAAATTCATCGGAAAGCCCTGCAGTTACTTGTTTACCTTCAACCCCAAAACCGAAATACATAGGGCAACAACTTTGCGTTCCAACGCCCCCTGGGAAACCGAAAGTTTCTACAAGTGCAACGCGTAATCCACGCCTTCCAGCAGAAACGGCAGCCCCTATCCCTGCAGGACCCGCACCCACAACGATAAGGTCGTAATGGTCTTTAATTTCCCACTCACACGTCACTTTTTTAGTTTGAAAAGACATAAAATCCTCCCGCATATTTAAGATATTTTAACAATAATTATGCATTACATTTATTATAATATATCCATATTTTATTGTCAATAAAATACACAAGAAAACATTGCTTATACAGAAGTCTTTTCCAATTTTTTCGTTATAAAAACCACTTTATTTTTAACAAAAAAATAGACACGCCACAATAGATTTTCTCTAAAATAACGTGTCTAATTTTAGTTGTAAATTTGTTTATAATCAGTAAAAACCTAATTACTTCATTGCTTTTTCGATAGCAACTGCAACAGCAACACTCATACCAACCATTGGGTTGTTACCAGCGCCGATTAAGCCCATCATTTCAACGTGAGCAGGAACTGATGAAGAACC
>JAGBSS010000094.1 GCA_017631725.1 Clostridia bacterium
AAAAAAAATAGTTTAAAACTTGACTTAATTTAAAACATTTTATATAATAAAAGCACAATCAAGCCTAAACCGAAAGGGTAAAACCTAACGGTAAAGGGGGAAATAAGAACTTTAAGGGTTTATGCCCTTATTTTATACTTTTCTCCCTTTGCCCACGGCAAAGGGAGTTATTTTTTTAAAAAAAGGAGAAACTAATATGAAAAAGTTATTAACGGGCATTTTAAGTGTAGTTTTAACCTTTACATTTTTATTTGCAACTGCTTGTTCTAAAGAAAAAAGCCAATCGGTTAATATTAAGTATGCAGATGCAAGCACCATTATGGCAAGTTTAGTAAACGACACGTTAGACTATGGCCTTTTGCCAGAGCCTGCGGCAACTAAACTTGAAAGGGTTGTTGGCAAAGACTTTTCTTGGGAAAGGTTAGATCTTCAAAAATTATATAATTCTGAAACGGGTGCTTACCCACAAGCCGTTTTAATGGTTAAAAATAGCGTGTTAGAAAGTTACCCAAACGTTGTGGAAAAAATTAAAACGGAAACGGCTAACGTTGTTAATTACGCAAAAGAAAATACCGCATCGGTGGTTAGTGCAATAGAAACAAAATATTCTTCTACTTCACTTAAACCAGCCGTGCATTTAACGGCATCTGCAATTGACAACTGCAAAATTTATTGGCAAGATGCTAATATTTCTAAAAATTACGTTAACGATTATATAGAAGATATTTTATCCGTAGAAATTGGTTTAGATATCACCCCTGCAAAAAGGGTTGGAGATAATTTCTTTTTTACTTCTATCACAGCAAGTGCCGACTATTCTGACAAAGAATTTACTTTTACCGTGCCAGATGGTGCACCTGCACTTGCAATTTCTAACCTTATTGCGACGAACAACAATTTAGGCGCAAAGGCTATAGATTATAACGTTGTTAATGCTGAAAACATTAACGGATATATTAACGGCACTTTTGGGTATTCCGATTTTGTTATAATGCCCTTAAATGCAGCTACTCTTTCTTATAACAATAACTATACAATGGTTTCGGTTATTACTCACGGCAACCTTTATTTAATGAGTAAGACCCAACACGTAAACGGATTAGTAGATAAAACAGTTGGCGTTATTGGTCAAGGTAAAGTACCAGATTTAACCTTAAAGTGTGTTTTAAACAAGGCAAAATTAAACGTTAAGGTGGTTGTTTAATGAATAAAAGGGAAAAGGTTTTAAATATTGTGGCGACGCTATTGCCCTTTGTCTGCATTGTTATAATGTGGGCAATCTTTTCCCGTGCGATAAATAATCAAGTGGTATTGCCATCTTTTTCTAACACTATAAAAGAATTTTTTAAATTGTTTACCTATGCAGAGTTTTACAAGTCTTTTGCCTTTACGTTTTTGCGTTCTTTAATTGCTTTTAGTATTTCTTTTTTACTATCTTTATTGGTGGCAATTTTAAGCAAAAAATATAAATTTTTTAAAAGGGCAATAAGCCCACTTTTAGTGGTTATAACAACCCTTCCGACAATAGCGGTAGTTTTGTTGTTGCTTGTATGGACAAACAGCCAAGTTGCCCCCGTTATTGTGACTATTTTAGTAGTTTTTCCAACTTTAACGGTAAACGTTTCTTCGGCTCTTTCCGTGGTAGACCCTAAAACGATAGAAATGGCAAGGTTTTATAAAATAAGCGAAAAAGAGATTTATAAAAAAATTATTTTTCCTCAAATAAAACCGGAATTAATTTCTGCGGCAGGTTCTTCTTTAGCGCTTAATCTTAAACTTATGGTGGCGGCAGAAGTGTTAAGTTATACCATTAATTCTATAGGCAATTATCTTTCCCTTTCCAAATTATACGACCAAACGGCAAAAATGATGGCTTTGGTTTTGGTTGTAGTTTTAACGGGACTTGTTATAAACTTTATAACTGCTAAAATTTCTAAAAGGTGGTTAAAATGGAAGGAATAACTATAAAAAATTTATCTAAAAATTATTCTGATAAGAATATATACGAGAACTTTTCTATCCATATAGAAAAAAACAAAATTCTTACCATTTTAGGTGAAAGTGGCTCTGGTAAAACTACTCTTTTAAACGCAATCTCTGGGCTTACCACTTTTAGTGGAGAAATTTTAAGTGAAGGGGTTATTTCTTATAACTTTCAAGAAGACAGGCTTATTGCTAATTTAACCGTAAAAGAAAATTTAGAGTTGTTTTTAAAAGGTCAAAACGTAGATAATCTTTTAGAAATGTTTGGGTTAAAAGAAAAGGCAAATTCTTTTATTAAAAATATGTCTGCAGGCGAAAAAAGAAGGGTTGCACTTTTAAGGGCGTTGTTTTTTCCAAGTGATATTTTATTGTTAGATGAACCGTTTATAAATTTAGACTTAAAGTTAAAGTTAGAAATTATAGATTTAATTAAAAAAGAGCAAATAAAAAAACCACGCACGGTGGTTTTTGTGACTCACGATATTATAGAAGCATCTAATTTAAGCGATAGAATTATTTTACTTAAAAATGGTAAAATAGAGTTAGACTTAACGGCAGATAAATCGCCTAAAATAGTGGCAGAGCAATTATATGCTTTTTTAACCAAAAATTAAACTTCTAAAAAGGTGTAACTGCTATCGTGCAGGGTGAAACTGCTTGAAGAGAAATTGGTTATAATTTGTTTTTCTTGTCCGTTTAAATACACGGCTATAATTTTATAGTTGTCTCCGTTTAAACTTATAAAGTTTATAAGTTCTTGTTTAGAATAAGTGCAAAGAGCAGTAGAAAGGGCATCTGTTTCTGCACCACTTTCACCTAAAACGGTTGCCGAAACAACGCCCGTGTTTGCAGGCATGCCCGTTTTTGCGTTAATAATGTGGGAGTATCGCTCGTTATCATATTGGTAAAATCTTTCATAATCACCGCTTGTTGAAACAGCGGTGTTTTTTATTTTTTGGTTTAGGGTGAGAATAACAGAAGAATTATTTCTTGGATGAACTATGCCAAGGGTGTTTGATTCTATAATATACAAACTGCTACTTCCTACGTTTATATAACCCTTTTTAACACCTTTATTAATAAGCATATTGCCAACTTTTTC
>JAGBSS010000095.1 GCA_017631725.1 Clostridia bacterium
AGCAGAGCCACGAAGTTTGCCTTCTGCCGTGCCAAAAACAATGGTTGGCCTTGAGAATTCTTCTGCCAACTTTGCTGCAACAATTGCAATTAAACCGGTTTTCCAATTTTCGCCGTAAACTGTTATAACCTTGTCGTTATAAAGTTTATTTTCTAATATGTATGATTTTGCTTCTGCAACTATTTCAGCACACTCTGTTTGTCTTTTAACGTTGTATTCTGTAAGTTTAATAGACAAATCGTAAATTTCGCTTTGGTCTGTGGCAAAAAACAGCTTTAAAACAGAGTTTATATCCCCCATTCTGCCACCGGCATTAATTTTTGGTGCTAAAGTAAACCCTAAATCTCTTGCCGTTATTTTTTTAGAGCCTTGTGGTAATAAATGCTTAAAACAATCTTTTAAATTGTTGTTAAATATTTTTAAGCCTACGCAAACAATATCCCTGTTTTCATCAATTAAATCCATACTGTCGGCAACAGTAGCAAGGGCAACGAAATCTAAATATTTATTTGCTTTTTCACCTATTAGTGCATAAGAAAGTTTATACGCAACCCCCGCACCACATAGTCCGTTAAAAGGATATTCTTGACCTTTAATTTTAGGATTAATTTTAATACACTCGGGCAAAATTTCAGGTGGTTCGTGATGGTCGGTCACAATAACGTCTATACCAAGTAAATTAAGTTCTTTAATTTTTTCGCCGTCACTTATACCACAGTCTACCGTTATTATTAAACCAATTGGGCCTTTTTCGTGTTCTTTTAAAACGAGATTTATATTTAGACCATAACCATTTTCACGTTCAGGGATAATATTTTGTGTGTTTATTCCGTATTCTTTAAGGCTTGAAGATAAAACCTTTGTTGCACATACGCCATCGGCATCGTAATCGCCAAAAACAACAACTTTTTCACCTAAATCACGTGCTTGTTGTATACGTAAAACGGCTTCTTGCATACCGTTTAATAAAAATGGATTATAAAAATGCTTTTCAGAAGGGCTTAAAAATTTTAAGATAGATTTTTTATCCTTTAATCCACGGCAATACAAAAGCCTTGCGGTTTCGTATAATATACCGCAAGAAAACGCTAACTCTGAAATTATTCCCCTTTCTTGTTGATCAGGGGTTTTAGAATAAACAATTTGCATACCGTTAAAAAAACAAGGCGGGAGTTGTCCCGCCTTTAAAGTTAAAGTTTAAATATTATCTTTAGTCTTGTAAAGGGGTTTCTTCTGTTTTAGTAGTTGCCCCTTTTTTCTCAAACACAAAAGCCCACAAACTTGGTGCTACCGTTATTGAAATAAAACCTACGGAAATTATACAAACAATTATTGCAAGGGCTATTTCTTTAATTAAGGTATTGCCCAAAATTACAAGTGAAAGTGCCGATACTAAGAGAACACCTAAAAACATTGCTATGCTTGGCAAGTATTTTAAAACGCCTTTATCTGCACAAGCAAAAGAAGATTCGTTAGAGTTAAGTATTTTGTTTTTTGCAATTCTTGTAGTGCAAGCGGTGACAAATGTTGATGCTATTGAACTAAACAATAAAATACTAATAAAATCTGCCCCAACAGGTATCCTTGCAATTGCGGAAAGCGCAAGAGCGAAAAGCCCTGTGAAAATGCCAGATAAAATAGATATTATTGCATTTTTAAACTTGTTGAATATTAAAAGAATAACAAATGCAACAACTGCAAATACCGCATAAGTAATTATAGAGCCAACGTATTTAATAGCAGAAGGTTTATAAAGGTTTTGAGTTATTTCTACAGTTAAACCTTTGCCGTTTAAAACGGTTTCTATTTGACCTTTAAGACCTGCTATATTAGATTCTACACTTTCGGTAAACTTATAAACTAAAGTTTCACCACCATTGTATTTTTCCGTTGCACTATATACAGGTGCTAAAGAATTATCTTTAAAATAGTTTTCTACAGAATTTTGTAAAAGTTCTTTATCTGCATCTTGGATGTGAACAACTTTTACTTGAAGTTCGTAATGTTCTTTTGCGTTAATAGATTTATTTAAACCTGTCACACCAAACAACACCATTCCAACGAAAAGTATAACTACAAATATAACCGACCAAGTTTTCCATTTAGAAGTTATAGCCTTCATATTATGCCTCCTCCCTTTTTACGTTAAAAAACTTTTCGGGTTTTTTTGATAAACACAATAATATGCTTGTGTAAAGTTTGGATAAAAGTGCAGTTGCGATAAATGATATAACTGCGCCAATACCAAAAGTAATACCAAAGCAATATGCATATCCACCTGCAAATATAAAGGTTAATAAACCTGCAACTGCAGAGATAAGATTAGTTAAAAGAACAGGTTTTAAAGCCTTGTTAAAGCCTGAATTTATTGCTGCTTTAATTGTTTTACCCTTTGCAAATTCGTTGGAAATCTTTTTAAAGGTTAGATTTAAGCCAAAACCTAAAACTGCAGTAGATGCTAAAATACCAATTATACCGGACATAGAAAGTTTTATTCCCGGAACAGCAACAAGCATTGCAAGTTCAACTAAAATAAATGCTAAAGTTGATAACGCACCTGCTACACCTAAACCACGATAGAATACTAAAAGTGCCGCAATAATAAACACGATTGAAACACAAATTGCAACAGCAGAAACGGTGACTGCACCATTTCCTAATGCAGGGGTTGTTTCTTGCATTTCTGCATCGTAAATATAAGCAAGACCGCCCGTGCTAATTTTTAACACGTTTTGTTTCATTGTAGTTTGGTCAGAGTTGGTTATAATTAACGTGCTGTCTATAAAAGTATCTGAAGATAATGAACCGGATAAAAGGGTTTCATCTCCAAGTTTTATTGTCAAATAGTAAGTTGCACTTTCTTCTTCTGCTGTTTTAATTTCTTGTTTAATAAATTTGTAAGCATTAGAAGTAAACTTAATAACGCCAGAATACTTTGTGCTACTATCTTCATCTATAAAAGAGCCAGAATAATAAGCGTTTGATATAATATCTTCATTTTCTAAAATGCGACCTGTAGGATTTTCACTTGTACCACCATAAAGCATAATTTCGCCATATGCTTTAGCAGCATCTACGTCGCTTGAAAGTTTTGACGTGTCAGGTTGACCATTTTGATCCATACCAGCAGGTAAGGTAATTAAAATATCGTAATCTACAACGCCATCTTGTGCAGACTTAACCGTTTTAATAACGGGATTTTTATAGCCGAGTTTAACTAAACGTTGTTCAATGGTGTTAGTTACTTCAGAAACATCTTCAACAGAGCCGATGTTCTCATCTGAATATACTAA
>JAGBSS010000096.1 GCA_017631725.1 Clostridia bacterium
GGTTATGCAAGGGGGCTTGGTGTAGAGTTTATAGAGAGCATAAATTCTTATGCAATTAAAAATTTTATGCCAGACTATACCGTATTTTTAAGTTTAACTCCAGAAGAAGCCTTTAAAAGAAAGGGCGGTGTAGACAAAGGAGACAGAGTAGAACTTTCGGGTATGGAATTCCACCAAAAAGTTTACCAAGGTTATTTAGAACTTGCTAAAAAGTATACTGATAGAATTTTGGTAATAGACGCAAGTGGTGAAAGAAACCAAACTCAATCTAAAATTATTTCAGCGTTAAAAAACGTGGGTGTTATAAAATAAATGGCAGATTTTTATTCTCTTTTAAAAACAACGACTGCTTATAAAAGCATATTAAAAGATAAAAAAGCGGGCAAGCTTTCGCACGCTTATTTAATAATAAATCCCGACAAAGAGTTTTCTTTAGAATATCTTAAAATTATTGCAAAGTTAATTTCTTGTTCGTCAGATTCCGTTTGTTTTAATTGTAGAACTTGCTCGTTAATAGAAAACGGCTTTCATCCAGACGTAAAGTTTTACCCAAGAGAAAAAGATGCTATTTCAGTAGAAGAAGTTAGTGAAATTATAGAAAGTGCTTACGTTAAGCCATACGAATCAGATAAAAAAGTTTTTGTTTTAGATAAAGCAGACACTATGAGCCAAGTGGTTCAAAACAAAATTTTAAAAACGTTAGAAGAACCACCTGAAAACGTTGTTATTTTGTTAGGTGCAGTTAGTGAATATTCCCTATTATCCACGGTAAAATCAAGGGTTAAAAAGCTTTCTATATCATCGTTTGAAAAACAAGCGTTAAAGTCTGCTTTAAAAGAAGAATTATTTTTAGAAGAAGATGCAGATGGCTTAATTTCGGCATCTGATGGAACTGTTGGCGGGGTTTTATCTCTGCTTTCAGGCGAAGAAATTTTAAACGTTAAAAATCTTGTGGCAGAAGTTTTAACGGAAATGAAATCAAGTAAAGACGTTTTGTTTTATACAAATAAAATAAAGCAGTCGGGGGTTGATGAACTTAAATTTATCTCCGTTTTTAAAACGGCAATAAGCGATTTAATTTCTGCAAACCAAAACGTGCCACACTTAATTAAAGATAAATACTTATACGGAAAAACCAAGTTTGCTTCTAACTTTAAGTTAGGCTCACTAATTATGGTGTCAGAAAAACTTACAGAAGCAGAAAAGAGAAAAAAGTTTAATCAAAGTGGACAAACGCTTATAGAGTGGCTTTTGTTTTCCGTGTTGGAGGGGAAATATAAATGGCAAAAATTATAGGGGTTAAATTTAAAAACACGGCAAAAGTATATTACTTTTCGCCTGCTAACGAAACGGACGTTTATGAAAAAAATAGCGGGGTTATTGTTGAAACGGCAAAAGGTTTAGAATACGGTACGGTCACCTTTGGTATAAAAGAAGTGCCAAACGAAGAACTCGTTTATCCGTTAAAACCCGTTTTAAGAAAGGCTACCGAAAAGGATATTAAGGCGGTTAAAGCCAACGAAGAAAAAATTCCAGAAGCATTAGAATTTGCAAACGAAAAAATATTAGAACGCAAGTTAGATATGAAACTTATTGGCTGTGAATATTCTTTCGATGGCAAAAAATTGGTGTTCTTTTTCTCCGCAGATGACAGAGTAGATTTTAGGGAACTTGTAAAAGACCTTGCCGCTAAATTTAGGGTAAGAATTGAGTTGCGCCAAATTGGCATTAGAGATGAAACTAAAATGCTTGGTGGTATTGCTCCTTGTGGAAGACCTTGCTGTTGTAGTAGTTGTATGCCAGAATTTTCAAAGGTTAGCATTAAAATGGCAAAAACTCAAGGTTTACACTTAAATCCAGAAAAAATAAGCGGGCTTTGTGGCAGACTTATGTGTTGTTTAGAGTACGAAAACGACTATTATAGCGAAGTTTACAAAAAAATGCCTAAACTTGGTGGAAAAGTTAATACTCCAGATGGAGATGGCGTGGTTATTTCTAACGATATGCTTAAACTTATCTCCAAAGTAAAGGTTACGCAAAGCGATGGTACGGAAATTTATAAAGATTACCCTGTAGACAGGCTTAAATTTAAGCGTGGTCAAGAAGAAGATGAAAAAGAATAAAAGTAAAATCAAAAAGTCCTTTACAAAGAAAATTTTTTGTGATAGAATATTGTTAGGCTTATAGGAGGTAATAAAATGGCTTACAAAATCGATGAAAAGTGCATTTCTTGTGGCGCTTGCGCAGATACTTGTCCTTGTGGTGCAATTAGTCAAGGTGACACCCAATACGTAATCGATGCAGACACATGCATGAGTTGTGGCGCTTGTGAAGCAGGTTGCCCAGTAGAAGCAATTTCCGAAGAATAAGATATTGCAATTAAAAAAAGGCGTGCTTATAGCGCGCCTTAATTTTTACTATGAAAACTATTGAAGAATTAGGTTTAAACGGAATAAAAATTTATCAAGACGATAATTTATATCGTTTTACTTCAGATGCAATTTTACTCTCTCGCTTTGCAAAGGTAAAAAGGGGAGATGTAGTTGCAGATTTTTGTTCTGGCTCTGGTATTGTCGGTTTGCATTTATACGCACTTAACCCTTTTATAAAAAAAGTGGTTATGTTTGAAATGCAAAAGCCTTTAGCAGACCTTTCGGAAGAATATATAAAATTAAACGACTTGCAAAACGTTTTTAGTTTACAAAACGTTAAGGTTCAAGATATACCAAGCAATTTTTACGGAACGTTTTCTTTAATAGTTGTTAATCCACCGTACGCACCTATTGACATTGGCGAAACAAGTAAAGATGATTCTATTGCCATTTGCAAAAGTGAAGTTGCCTTAAAATTAAACGAATTAATAGAAAAGGTGGCTAAATGCTTAAAGTTTGGCGGTAAATTTTGCATGGTTCACAGGGCGGATAGGCTTACGGATATAATTTTAGAAATGAAAAAGAACAATTTAGAGCCTAAGCGTTTGCAGTTTGTTTCAGGTGCAAAAAAAGACCCTTATTTACTTTTAATAGAAGGTGTTAAGGGTGGCAAAAAGGGCGGACTAAAAGTTTTAAAGGAGATAGAAAACTAATGCTATATTTCGTTGCAACACCGATAGGCAACTTAAAAGATATATCTTTTAGGGCAATAGAAGTTTTAAAAGGCGTAGATGAAATAGCGTGTGAAGACACAAGGCATAGTTTAACCCTTTTAAATCATTACGAAATTAAAAAACCTACTTTTTCTTATCATAAATTTAATGAAAAAGAAGTTGGCGAAAAAATTATAGAAAAATTAAAAAACGGCAAAAACATAGCCGTTATTTCCGATGCGGGTATGCCCGTTATATCCGACCCCGGTGGAGTTTTAATACCAATGCTTAAACAAAACGGGCTACAATACACTATTATTCCGGGTGCAAATGCGGCATTATCCGCGCTAATTTTATCGGGGCTTAACTCGGAAAGATTTTGTTTTGTAGGTTTTTTACCCGAAAAGAAAAAAGATAGAGAAGAACTTATTTCGGGGTTTATTGATACCCCTGCAACTTTAATATTTTATTCTGCCCCACACGACGTTAATAAAGATATTTTATCGCTTTATTCGGTTTTAGGAGATAGAAATGCCGCTGCAGTAAAAGAAATAACAAAACTACACGAAAGCGCAATCACGTTTAACCTTAAAGATGGTTTAGGTGTAGAGCCTAAAGGGGAATACGTTATTTTAGTAGAAGGCAAGGCAAAACAAAACGAACTTAATAGTTTATCAGAAGAAGAACACTTTAAGTTTTATTTATCTCAAGGTTTAGACAAAAAAGAAGCAATTAAAAAGGTTGCAAAAGACCGTGGCGTTTCTAAATCCTCGTTATATAAATATACCATAGAATAGGAGAACTTTATGGAAATGCTTATTCACTCGCAAGAGATTAACGGCGAAAAAGAGAAAATAAAATTAAGCGAGCCTATAATATTAATTGATAATGAAAAAAAGGGTCGCTCTGGGCATATGAGCCACGCCTTGACAGAGTTTGAAAAGGGCAAAATTATGGCGTTGTTGGCGCAGTAGATGGCAAGTGGGGACAGGTAAACGGAATGCTTTTAGAAATTGAATAGAAAAAAAGGCTAATTAAGATAATTAGCCTTTTTTTGATTGTAATTATTGTTTTTGTTGAAAGCGTTTTCTATAAGATAATGGCGTAATACCATATTCTTTTTTAAATTGGCTAAACAAATAGTTTTCCGTTAAAAATCCAGAAAAAATTGCCACGTCGGAAATTTTAAGGTTGGTGTGCACTAAATAAGATACGGCAATTTCTAACCTTGTCTTTTTTAATAGAAGAGAAAAGGTTTCGCCAAAATTCTTTTTAACCACCCTTGCCGTTTGTCGTTCAGATAAGTTTAGATAATTAGAAAGGTGTGTTAAACTTACGTCGTTCATATATTGGTTGGTTATAAAGTCGCAAATTAAATCGCTATAACGTGCGTTGTCGCTTTCCGTTTTGGTTAAAACCTTGTTGGCTAAATTGTCATCTTCTAAAAACTGCAAGAAAAGAATGGAGAAAAGAGAATTTATTTTTTCATTGTCAAAATTAGATTTTTGCCATTCTAACTTTATAGTATCACCAATATTTTCCACCTGTTTAGATAATGGGAAAGTTAAAACTTGCTCCGATTGTCTTGCGTTTTCTAATTTGGCAAAAAACCCCACGTCTTTGTTTAGTTTATCAACGTCAAACAAAAAACAAACGGAGTTTTTTGCGTTAACGGTGTAGTGAAAAAACATGGGCGGAACTATTAAAACCGTGTTAGAAAAACTAAAGGTTTCCGTTTTAGTGACAAATTTTAAAGGTTTGTCGCCTATAATAAAAACTTCGTAAGAAAAGTGAAAGTGAGTTTGTAAAATTTTTTCTACCGAAAAGTTTTTTACCGATGAAAGTATTGAATTGTGGGAAAAATAATCTTTAACAATTATAATTTTAGTATCTTTAACGTAAAAAAAGTTAGACATTTTTACTCTCCATGGTTAAATGATAGTATAATTTTGCTTAAAAGTCAATAAAAACTATAAAATTAGGACATTTTTGAATAAAGTTGTCTTTTTGCTAAATTGTTTTTTTGTTTTAAAAATGATATGATTTTATTGGTGAAATTATGGAAAGAAAAAATTTAATTAAGTATTACGTAGCACATTTATTGTATAACCTTGCTTTTGCCTTTTTAACGGGTGCAGTTGTGCAAGGCTTTTTAGCAAAACAAGGGTTAAGTGAAAACCAAATTTATACTTACGCATCGATAAGCACTTGGGCACAAGTTTTTACTATGTCGCTTATGACTTTTTTCTCCGCAAGGATAAAAAAGGTAAAACTTTGGACAACAATTTTTGCTGGTTCTTTGCTTGTATCTGCTATCATTTTAATATTAAGTGCATTGTTGCCTAATTTAAAAGGCAACACCTTGGCTTTATATATTTTTATAGTATCGGCAATTTCCTTTGCCGGTGTTGGCGTGTACAATATTCTTTCTTATTGCTTGCCATACAGGGTTATGGATATGAAAGAATACGGCAAAATTACAGGCATAAGCTCTATGATTATAGGTGCTGTGGTGTTTGGTGCAACAACGTTATACGCTACTATAACTTCTAAATTAGACCTTGTAAAAGTTTTTGTTTTCTTTATAATTTTTTCCGTTGTGGCACTTGTAGTTAGTGTATGTTTATTTAAGTCTTTAAAAGAAATTAACAAACAAGAAGAACAAAAAACCAACGCAAAAGAAGAAATTTTAGCCGTTTTTAAAAACAAAGACACCTATATTTTAATGCTTCCTAATTTTATTCGTGGAATTGCTACCGGAATAGTTGGGGTTATTGCCGTTCTTGCTATGAGCGGTGGAATTATAGTAGAATCGCAAGCATCAATAGTTACGATAGTGTTGCAAGCGGGTTTATTGGTTGGCAATTTGCTTTTCGTTTTAACTTGTAAAAGGTTTAAAACGAGAACTGCAATGTTTATTTCTAATACTATTTTTTGTATTTTGCTTCCTTTTGCATTTACCTTTGGAACTATAGGGTTTATAATAGTTCTTGTAATATCTTTAATTTTTAGGTGTTTGGTAGACACGGCAATTCCCGTTTTGGTAACGGAAATAATACCAAAAGATGAAATAGGCCCGTTTACATCTATAAGAATGCTTGTCTTTACGGCAGGGCAGGCAGTTGCGCCAATGCTTATTACCCCAATTTCTAATTCAGTTGGCGGTGTTGGGGTTTTAGTCGTGGCGGCGGTATTACAATTTTTATGCGGATTAGTTTATTTTATAGTAGCAAAAATAAAAAAGGAAAACGTTGCAAAATTATGATTTGTAAAATAAAAAGGAAAAGAAGGTTCTTTCCTAAAAATGGGCAAACTATAAGCACCTATTCAAGCGAACAAAGGTTGTTAGTAGATATGCTTTATAAGTTTAATGTTGATAGTGTGACAGAAAAAATAAAATCTATATTACTTTAGAAACAGAAATTCTAAAGAATTTGCGCCATTTTATAGTGAAATTAAAAAATTTGTACCTAATAAAAGTTTAAAAGAACAAATTATTGCTTATTTATTTAGTTGTGGCGTAACTAAAGAGTGCATTAATAAAATAAGAAAAATTATAAAAAAATAAAAGCACCTTTCGGTGCTTTTTATTGTTTAAACATACTATTTTTTGTCTGTAGAGCCAAAACCACCGTGACGTTCGCCGTTTGCGTCATCGTCTACCGTGATAAAATACTCGGTGAAAATGCCTTGGCAAAAACCTTTGCCTTTTTCTACAAAAAGTGGCTTGTCACCACAGTTTGTTATTTTTACTTTTATATGCCCTTCGTTGTCGGCAAAAAAGTAGTCGGAATCTATTATACCAACAGTGTTGTCTAACCTTAAGCGATATTTAAACCCTAAACCAGAGCGTGGGTAAATAGATAATAAATAGCCATTTTCAATTTCCGCCCTTATGCCTGTTGAAACAACTGTCGTTTCATTAGGGTTTAAATATAAATCTTTATTAAGAAAGAAATCGTACCCAGCACTGCCAGCCGTTGCTCCTTTTGGAAGAATAATGCTGTTATACTCTTCTTCCGTTCCGTTTTTTAAATATTCTGCTAAACTTACTTTATAAAATTTTGCTACTGCTTTCATAGTTATATTATAACATTTTTTCCCATTAAAATCAATAACATAACTAATTTAAACGGCAAAATAATAAAAAAGAACTAACCAAAGTTAGTTCTTTTTTGTTTAAATTAAAGTGTGGTTTCTTCTGCTATAAGTTTTTTTAACCTTTTTTCGTAAGTTTCTAAAAACTTTAGCCATATTGTATCATCTATAAAAGCATTTTCTCCTGTTTCAAAAAGTTTTTGTGCTTTAGTAAACGTATCGTTATTCCAAGTGTGATTACCAAGAAAAACATCAA
>JAGBSS010000097.1 GCA_017631725.1 Clostridia bacterium
AAACCATTATTGCAACAAAACCAAAAAGCCCCGTTGTGCCTAAAGAGTGGAAAATTGTAGAGTGAAGGTTCCACGCAATTGGCGTTGTAGAACTATCAGAATAATCGTATCCATAACCAAAAATGGGGTTTTTAAGGAAATTTTTAATTGCTTCTAAATAAAGCTCCGTTCTTCCCGTGTCGCTAGAGAAAGAGTTTAATAATTTATCTACAACTTTCGTAACCCAATCTCTACATATTATAAGTATAAAAACAACTATAAGCACTAAAATTATCCAGCATAGTTTATAAGCCGTTCTTTTTTTAACAATTATTTTATTATAGGTTATAATTATCAATAATGGGAAAAAGCAAAGGGTGAGAGCTATTACACCATCTGACCTTGTAATTAAGCATAAAAGGAATAAAAGGCTAGAAATTATGCAATATGTTATTACCTTTTGTGTTTTCACCATTAAATAAAAAGATGAAGGAAGGGCTAAAAGTATAAGCGTTGCAACCTGTATGGAAAGCCCCCAACCGTAAACACCAACCATTCTTTTGCCTGATATGATAGACACGATAAATGCGTTGCCAAGTTGTGTGCAAGCGGCAAAAGATAATGCTATTATAGAAAAGGCGATGTATCTATCAAGTTTAAAATCAGGTTCTATTTCAAGCATTGGGTAAATCATTGCGTAGAATACAAACCAAAACGCACCAAGCCCAAACGCATAGGAAAACCAAGCAAAAAACCTTGCAGAACTGCCTGTATAAATAAACGTTCCGCCAAGTAAAAGGGAAAGGTATACAAAAAGTACTGGGAAAAATAATTTACCTCTTTTCTTAAAGTTTACAGGGAAACGTATAAAGTGAATTGCAATGCCTATAAAAAGTGGAATTAAAACAAAATATGTTGATGGTACGGATAAAAACGCAAGGTCGTTAAAACTTACAACAAAGAATATAAGATTAACAAAAAGTGGAGCAACGTTTTTAAATACGGCAAAGATATATCCACCCATAAGGCAGAAAAATAACCCCGCATAAAGCCCTTCACCGAAAAACCAAAACAAATTTACGACAATGGCTAAAAAAACAGGGTAAGAAAAGCTAAAGAAAAACTTTTTTGTATTTTCTTCTAACCAATTAAAAATATTGCGCTTTTTGCATAAAGATAATTCCATAACGATTATTATACTATTATTTTTTTAATATTGCAAGATAATTTTTATTAGCAATGCTTTTAGCCAAAAAGTAATAGCTTTGCTCTTTACATCTTTTATAAGATGTGATATAATTTTATGTATGAAAAATTCCGTAGCATTAAAATGGATTGTTAATAATACTAAAAAACAAGCACCAAAACTCGTTATGTTGATATTTGCAAACGTGCTTTTTTCGGTGCTTTCAGTATTGTTTGCTCTCTCAATGAAAGTCGTTTTAGACGGGGCGGTTAATTCTAACAATGCTCTTATTTTAAAAGGTGCAATTTATTTAGGTGTTATTATAATTGGTCAATTTTTATTAAGACTTTTTATCAACGGAATGACAGAGCACGTTCAAGCAAAAATCAATTGGGATATTCGCTCAGTCTTGTTTGCTAAAATTTTAAATAAAAAGTATGAAAAGATAAGCGGATATCATAGCGGAGAACTTTTAAACAGGCTAACTAACGACGTGCCTGTCGTTGCAAGTGGCGTGACGGGAATTGTTCCTGTTTTAGCATCGGCTATAGCAAGACTTATTGCTGCAGTTGTTGCCTTAATTGTGCTTGACTGGATTTTTGCAGTTGCATTTACCGTTGCAGGTGCTTTGGTATTTTTAGTTATAATTATAATGAGAACCAAACTAAAAATTTTACACAAGAGCATTCAATCAACTGAAGGTCGTTCACGTTCTTTTATGCAAGAGTGTATGGAAAACCTTTTAGCAGTTAAAGTATTCTCTGTTAACGACAAAATAAACGCAAAATCGGACAATCTTTTAAAAGAAAATTTCAAAGTGACAATGAAGAGAAGAAATCGTTCGGTTTTGGGCAATGCTACCTATAATTTTATTTTTAGTGCAGGCTATTTCTTTGCATTAGTATATGGTGCAGTTAAAATTTTTAACGGAGTTTTATCGTATGGCGAATTGCTTGCAATTTTGCAACTTGTAAATAACGTTCAAGTGCCATTTGCATCAATTTCCAACGTAATTCCACAGTATTATTCTATGATTGCTTCTGCAGAGCGAGTTATAGAAATTTTCGACGTAGAAGAAGAAATTGTTGAAACAGACGTTAACGCACAAGACGTTTATTCTAAAATGAAATCTATACGTTTTGAAAACGTAGACTTTTCTTATGATAAAGAATTAATTTTAAGTGGAGCAAACGCAGTTATAGAAAAGGGAGATTTTGTGGCAATAACGGGTTCTTCTGGTTCAGGCAAAAGCACTCTTTTAAAATTATTGCTTGGCGTATATCGTCCAACAAATGGTGAAATATATATAGATGGTGGGGAAAGGCTTGATTTAAACGAACAATCAAGGGTAATGTTTGCATACGTTCCACAGGGCAATATGCTATTTAGTGGCACTATTAAAGATAACGTTACTTTTGCGTGGCCAAACGCAACTAAAGAAGAAATTGACTATGCTCTTTCCGTGGCGCAGGCAGATGAGTTTATAAACGAACTTCCAGAAGGCATTGACACCGTGGTAGGAGAAAAAGGGTCTGGGCTTTCCGAGGGTCAAGTTCAGCGTTTAGCTTTAGCAAGGGCAATTTTAACTAAAGCACCAATTATTATTTTAGATGAATCTACAAGTGCGTTGGATGAAAAAACCGAAGCAAAAGTGCTTGATAAATTAAAGCAAATGAAAGATAAAACTTTTATAATAGTTTCTCATAAAAAAGCGCCGTTAGACGTTTGCAACAAAAGATTAGACGTTTCTGATGGAAAAATTAATTTACTTGCGTAATTTATTGGCTAAAAATTAAATTTTATTGTTGCTTTTTTATTAAAATGTGTTAAAATATAATGTGATAAAAGTCACAAAGGAGTTTTCGATGCAAAACGAAAATCAAATTAACGAAAATTTATATAGCGAAAACCAGACAAAGCAAGAACCTAATTTGTTTTTTGCGTTTCTCTTTTTGTTAAAAAGATTTTGGTTTGTAATTTTAGCGTCTGTTCTACTTATTACTGCAGCTGGTATGGTTTATATGCAATATAAAAAACCAATATATACTGCAACCG
>JAGBSS010000098.1 GCA_017631725.1 Clostridia bacterium
AAATTATTTTAGAACTTGAAAAAGCGTCTATAAAAAACATTGATATAAACATAAAAAAACCCGAAATAAAAGAAATTTTAGAGTGGGGTGTTTTTGAAGGTGAAAAGGAAATTGCTAAAAAAAGCATTTTCATTTTGGCAAACACTTCGGACAAGTTCGGAATTAAAATTCTAAAAAAAGCATTGCTTTGTCCCACTATGGAAGACTACCTTAAAAAGATTATAATTTTTCTTTTAATTTCTTTTTCTTATACGGGCAAGTTAGGTATTGTAATTCAAAAAATTTACGCGAAAATAAACGTTAAAAAGTTAAACTTTAAAACAAACGCAGAATTATACCTTTCCGCCTATGCGATTGCAATTACAAAGGCAGTTTATACGGCGTTTAACAATACTTTAGACAAACTTGCATTTTCCGCAAACAGGGTGTATAATAAGTTTAAAGATTTAACCGAAGAAGTTTTTACAAAAGAAGATATTGCAACCATTATAATTTACGACTGTGGAATTAAAGAACTTATGCCAAGTAGGGCAAACGAAATTTTTGGCGTTAAAAAGGAAAGGTTTAAATACTTAAAGGCACTTTACAAAAATTGTAAGGGGAAAAATTAAAATGAAAATTGCAACCACGACCGAAGATTTTTTTCATTATCTTAAAAACGATTTAGACAAATTACAGGCTATAAAAAACGCAGGTTTTTCTTGCGTGGATTTTAGTATGTATCAACTTTCGCCCGATAGTGAATATTTAAAAGAAGGTTGGCAAGACCAAGTTTTAAAATTAAAAGAAAAGGCTAAAGAACTTAAATTAGAGTTTGTTCAAGCCCACTCGCAAGGCGGTGCGGCATTTTCTAAAGACCCAAGCGTTAGAGAGCACGTTGTTAAATGTACTTTGCGTTCTATTGAAATATGTGATATGCTTGGCATTAAAAACACTGTTGTTCACGCAGGTATTAGTAAAGAGTTAGACAAAAAAAGTTGGTTTGAAAAAAATAAAGAGTATTACCTAAATTACCTAAATTTTGCAGAAAAATATAACGTTAATATTTTAACGGAAAATGCGTGTGCTTGTAATTTAGCGGGTATGTATCACGCAAACACGGGCAAAGAAATGTTGGAGTTTATAAACTACGTAAACCATCCACTATTTCACGTTTGTTGGGATACGGGGCACGCAAATGCCGACCACGGCAACCAATACGACGACATAATTGCTTTAAAAGATCACTTATATGCAATTCACTATAACGACAACAATGGTAAAGAAGACGAGCACCGTCCACCATACTTTGGCACCCTAAATAACGATGAAGTTATAAACGCACTTATAGATATTGGCTTTAAAGGTCCGTTTACGTTAGAGTGTTGTTCACCAATAATAAAAAGCGACAATTGGATAAAACCAAGAAACGTTTTTGCTAAAGACACAAGGGCGCTTGAGCCTACTTTTGAAATGCAATTAGATTTAATAAAGTATACGAGAAAGGTGGCAGAGTACTTGCTTTCTCTATACGGAATAAAGGGAGAATAAATGGAAAACAAGGTTTTAGATTTAGACGGGCTTTTTGACGAGTATATTAAAGATTACGTTTACAAAAACGTTGGCAAGGTTAAGCCTGAAGAGATAGAAAACGAAATTTCTAAACTTTACGTTAAGTTTGGCGATGAAAAGTTAAAAGAACTTGGTGGTAAAACTCCAAACCAATTTTATGCAGAATTAACGGCAGAAGAAAACGTTAATCTTTTATTAAGCCACGTAGAAACTTCTACCCCCGTTAGCGATTTTTTATTAGAATCTTTAATGAAAAGCGACAGCGAAGGTGCTTTAATTAAAGCCTTAAACGAAAGTGAAAACGAAGAGTTTTTGTGCTATCTAATAAACCTTTTAAACGATAAAAATTCAAGCATAGCATTTAACCGTTATTTAGAGTTTGTGTTATACGATTATCCAGAAAATTTAAGGGAACTTGCAACGGAAAGTTTATATCCTTTTGCGGATAAGGTCGCAACACGAATTATAGAAGAGTTCTCTAACCTAAAAGAAGATAAAAAAGAGTGTGTTTTAGATATTTTATCTCACGCAAAAGAGAAAAAAGACCAAATTTTTGATATTTTAATTTCTTCTTTTGTTAAATATCCTAAAAAAACGGCACTTTACGCAGGCTTTTTAGCAAGGTATGGCGATGAGAGAGCATTAACCTTTTTATACGGCAAAATAGAAGAAGAAAAAATTTCTTATGCAGACTTTGAAGAATTAAGGTTTGCAATAGAATCTTTAGGTGGAGAGTATAATAAAGAAAAAGATTTTTCTAACGATAAATTTTATAAAATTATTAAAGGTCAAAACTTAAAAAAATAATTTAAAAAGGCTATTATAAATCTAAAACGAACAACAGCAGGTTATCGTTTTAGATTTTTTATTTTCTTAAAATATCATAAAAAAGTCGCTTAAAAATAGCAAGGTTAAACTTTAAATTCTTTAATATGACAGGCATTTGTCGTATATTGCGTGTAAAATAAAATAAAAAAACAAGTTGGTGTTGTATGCTCGAAAAATTTTGCAAATTAAAAAAATTGACTATCAAAGTAAATGCCGACGGCATTATTCGAAATGTAACAGATGGTTTTGGGGGCTTTAAGGATTCAAATTTTTTTTGGAATATAAATGATACGTTAGTTATTAACGTTCAAGATGAAACGATTGAGTATATAAGAAATAAATTTGAAGGCAATCAGATAAAAATGCAGTGCCATTTTGAAGAAATAATAAAAAGTAGATTTGAAGATATTAATGCAAGTGAACTATTTACCGAATTTCCTAATAAACCAGAAGACATTGTAATAGATGATGATTTAGATTTAACTTATGAGATTTTTGTAGAAGCGGAAAACATTCCTTCTAGAGTTATAAAAGGTAGATACTGCATGGAAGAGCTTCCAAAAGATTATCCACAAATTATACATATTGTTTCCTCTATAATAGATGAAATAGAGCCGTGGGGGGATATTTTTAATGCTGGTATATATGCTCGCCCTTCAAGAAGAAAATCCGACATAATATACTGTGGTGTAGAATTTAGCGAATTCGGTTATACATACCATTATATTACCGATGATGACTCTATAGAAGTTGGAGATAAGGTTATTGTTCCAGTTGGGAATGATAATCGAGAAATGAAAGGTTACGTTTCTGAAAAACAATATTGCACTAAAGATGACGTTCCATATCCTTTGTCAAAAGTAAAGAAAATAATAAGAAAAATTGAATCGGTAGAAAGTTGTAGCGAAAATGTCGCCAAAATAAAGAATTTGGTCGGCAAGAGAATAAAAGCAATTCGTTTGGATTTTACTTCTATTATAGGTGTGATGACTAATTTTTACGAAGATGCAAAAAGTGAAGAATTTCATTTTTATATTCAAACTGAAAATGAAAAAGTGTTAGTTACTAGTGAAGAATTAAGGAGAATTGAGTTAAGAGAAGAGTAATGGAATTTTGATTTAAAACGCCGTGCATTTTGGGTTGCTCTTTTGTATAAAAAATTTATTGAGAGTTATAATATATAAGAGGTGATTTTATGAGTAAAAAAAGAAAAAACAAAGTAATAAAACTTAGCGAAGAGCAGTA
>JAGBSS010000099.1 GCA_017631725.1 Clostridia bacterium
AGTAAATTATGTTTACATCTAAAGAATTAAGAGAAAAATGGATTAAGTTTTACGAAGATAGGGGGCACGTTAATATTGGTGCCGTATCTTTAATTGGAGATGGAACAACAGGCGTTATGTTTAACGTTGCAGGTATGCAACCTTTAATGCCATATCTTTTAGGTCAAAAGCATCCAAAAGGGACAAGGCTTTGTAACGTCCAGGGTTGTGTTAGAACGGTTGATATAGATTCCGTTGGTGATGCTACTCACTTTACCTTTTTTGAAATGATGGGCAACTGGTCTTTAGGCGATTATTTTAAAAAGGAAAAAACTCGTTGGACTTTTGAACTTTTAACCGAAGTTTTTGGTTTTGATAAAGACTTAATTTGCTCTACGGTGTTTGAAGGCAACTCTTCCGTTAAAAAAGATACCGAAACGGCAGAACTTTTAAAAGAACTTGGCATAAAAGAAGAAAACATTTTCTTTTTAGACAAGTCTAACAATTGGTGGGAATTAGAAGGAACGATAGGAACTCCTTGCGGTCCTGATAACGAGTGGTTTTATCCAAGAACACCGGGCAAAGATTCTTCAGACTTTTTAACTTCTGACCGTTACGTAGAAGTTGGCAACGATGTTTATATGCAATATAAAAATATGGGCGGCGGAAAATATGAAGAGTTAGAAAACAAAAACGTTGATACAGGCTTTGGTTTAGATAGACTTTTAGTTTTCTTAAACGGACTTAACGATGGATATAAAACCGACCTTTTTATTGATGCTGTTAAATATTTAGAAAAGGTTTCCGCTAAAAACTACGATGAAGATGAACTTTCAAGAAAAGCCATAAGAATTATTGCAGACCACACAAGAACTGCAGTTATGCTTATTGGCGACAAAAATGGAATAGTTCCATCTAACACGGGTGCAGGCTACATTTTAAGAAGACTTTTAAGAAGGGCAATTAGATACACGAGAACTTTAGAAATTTCTTCTATGGAAATGCTTAACGTAGCAAAAATATTTATAGAAAAAGTTTACGACACGGCTTATCCATTGCTTGTTGAAAAAGAAGATTATATTTTATCAGAGTTTGAAAAGGAAATTAAAAAATTCGAAGCAACTTTAGCATCAGGAATAAAAGAATTTGAAAAGACTATAACCGGAATTATTAGAAAGAACGAGTTTATGTCTTTAAAAGATGCAAATTACGTTAAAGAAACGGAACTTACAGGCAAAGCGGCGTTTAGGTTATACGATACTTTTGGTTTCCCATTAGAATTAACAATAGAACTTGCAACCGAAAAGGGCTTTACGGTAGATGAAAAGGGTTTTGAAGAAGCATTTAAAGCCCATCAAGAACTTTCTAAAGCACAAGCACTTGCCGCAAAAGGCGGTTTAACCGAACAAACGGAAACAACCACAAAATATCACACGGCAACACACGTTATGCTTGCAGGCTTAAGAAAAATGTTTGGCACAGGTACAGAACAAAAGGGTTCTAATATAACCGAAGAACGTATGCGTTTCGACTTTAATTGCGACCACAAATTAACCGAAGAAGAATTAACCTATTTGGAAAACTTTGTTAACAAGGCTATAGAAGATAAAATAGACGTTGTTTGCAAAGAAATTCCTTATAACAAGGCAATTGAAATGGGTGCATACGGCGTGTTTAACCCAACAAGTCAAGACCAAATTGTCACCGTTTACACTATTGGCGACGTAGATATGCAAATTTGTGGTGGCCCACACGTTAAAAACACGGCAGAACTTGGCAAGTTTAAAATTAAGAAAGAAGAAAGTTCATCTTCTGGCATAAGAAGAATTAAAGCCGTTTTAATGTAAAAGGTCAGTAAAAAGCAAGTTAACTTTAAAAATACAGCATTTAAAGGTTTGACAAATAAAAAAAATTATTATACAATGTTTAGGCTGTTAATTCGGCCTAAATAAAAAAGCACCATTAGCTCAATTGGATAGAGCGTCGGTCTACGGAACCGAAGGTTAGGCGTTCGAGCCGCTTATGGTGCGCCAGCACAAAACCCAAGTGGAACAACCCACTTGGGTTTTGTGATAGTATATCACGAGTGGCGAGAACGCAGTTCGGACGACATTTGACGGGCAAACGTGATGGGCAAAGTGTTGGCTATGCCAACGCCGCTTAAAATTATTCAATTTAAGCAAACCACAGATTTTGTTGCACTAATAAAAGACCCAAGTGGAACAACCCACGTGGGTCTTTGTGATAGTATATCACGAGTGGTGAGAACGAAGTTCGGACGACATTTGACGGGCAAACGTGATGGGCAAAGTGTTGGCTATGCCAACGCCGCTTAAAATTTATTCAATTTATGCAAACCGCAGATTTTGTTGCACTAAGAAAAGACCCAAGAGGAATAACCCTCTTGGGTTTTTGTGATAGTATATCACGAGTGGTGAGAACGCAGTTCGGACGTTAATTGAAGGGAAATAAAACGGGAGA
>JAGBSS010000100.1 GCA_017631725.1 Clostridia bacterium
AGCCTTTTCCATAATGGCGTGCATTATATCGTCCCTTTGTTATCTTTTACAAACGATATAAACCATTTCTTTTTCATCTGAAATTACAACGCCGAAAAACTTAGCAATTTCTGCACCCGTTCCAAAAGCCTTTACAACCGTGCCACCCGTTGCACCTTTTTCCCTTGCGGCATCCATAACCACGTCGGTATTTCCTGCATCTACTATTGTAATTATAAGCACACAACCTGTATTTTTATCCATTTTAACATTCTCCTTTTTTATTGGCTCTTCTCCAACAAGAGCATTTTTTGCACTTACACCACCAATGCCGTCTATCGGAATAAAAAACGCTATTCCGCCACCACTTGTACCAAGTTCGGTTTTTGTAAGCAAAGAATATTTTAAGTCTTTTTCATCTTCATCTCTGACCATACATTTTATAATTGATTTTTCCGATTTTTCCAAACCTAAAAAACTTAAAATGCTGTCCGTTGCCGTTCCTTCACAAAATTGTGATAAAACGTACTTTACACCATATTCTTTTAAAAATTCTATATAAGAAGGCTCTTTTTCTCTTGGCACTATTGCCGTAAAATATTTTAAACCGTCCATTCTTTCTCCTATTCGATAATATCTTCTGATTCTTGTTTAGATACTTGCTCTGTCTTGTGCTTTTTAAGTTTAGATTTGTAAACTATCCCTAAAATTTGTATTGCTATTAAAGGAGTCATTGCAACAAAGGCTACCAAACCAAACCCTTCTGTTGCCAAGTTTCCACCCACCATAGAGCATAGCCCAAGTGCAAACGGAAGTAAAAAACTTGCCGTCATTGCCCCGGATGCTACCCCACCAGAGTCAAATGCAATTGCCGTAAATAAATCTGGTGTAAAAAACATTAAAATTACGGATATTACATAAGCAGGAACTAAAAAATATAAAATGTTAATATTTAATAAAATTCTAACCATTGCAAGTCCAACGGAAAAGCCAACGCCAACCATAAGGCTTAATTTTAATGCCTTTTTAGGAATTTTACCACCGGTTAGTTCGTATACTTGTTTATTTAAAACGTAAACTGCAGGTTCTGCCCCTACCACGAAAAATCCTAAAATAAAACCAATTGGAACTGCTAAAAATTTAAACCATTTACTACCTAAAATACCGCCTATTTCAAAGCCTGCGTTTAAAAATCCACTATTAACGCCAACCATAAAGAATACCAAGCCAACGTAGGTATACAATAATCCAATTAAAATTTTAACAAACCTTTTCTTTCCCACCCTTTGCCCAAAAATCATAGTTAGCAAAAAGAATGCTAAAATTGGTAATAGTGAAATACCAACTTCTACCAAATATTTTGGGAACGCATTACCTATACACGTTAATAGGTCTTTAGAAGTATTAATATCAGAAACGTTTGGTGTAGAAACGGCAATACTATCTGGTTTATATATAAGCCCTAAAATTAAAACGGCAACAATTGGCCCTACCGAACAAAGTGCAGTAAAACCAAAGCCATCACTTTCTGCATCTCTATCGTTTCGAAGCCCTGCAACACCTGCACCCATTGCCAAAATAAAAGGCACGCTCATAGGACCAGTGGTCACCCCACCAGAGTCGAAAGATAGTGGAATAAATGTTTCCGGCGATAAAAACGCCATAACGAAAACAGCCGTGTATAGAAACAATAACACGTATTTAAGTTTTATTTTTAAAATAGATCTTAAAAGCGCAACAACTAAAAAAGCACCAACGCCTGCGCCTATAGAATAGGTTAAAACCTGCGTGTTAATAGTATCTTTTAATTGTTGTGCAAGAACTTGCAAATCTGGCTCTGCAATAGTAATAAAAACACCAATTATGAAAAAAGATGGTATAATTAGCCAAAGTTTTTTTGTTTTTATAATAGAAATACCAATATACTCCCCTATAGGTGTCATTGCGGTATCTGCACCTAAAGTGAACAATCCAATACCAACAATAACCAATAAAGCGCCAAATAAAAAGGTGAGAAAAACACCGCTACTAACGGGTGTTAGCGTAAAGCATAACACAAGCACAATTAAAGTAACGGGAGCAACCGAAGTAAAAGCTTCTTTAATTTTAGAAGCGATAATCGTTTTATCCTTTTGAAAAAACAAGGTTGGCTTTTTCATTTTTTCTCCTTTTTTATTGTTAAAATAATTATAACAAATGTTTTAATAAGTGTCAATTATGGATTACGTTTATTTAGCAATTATCACTTGAAAATTACGCATAAAAGTTATATAATATAATAAATAATCAAGAACGGAGTTTTTATGTCTTCACTAAAAAGATTTTTTGTAATGTGCGTTACTAATCCATTAGTTATAGAAGGCGATGAGTTTCGCCACGCAGTTAGCGTTTTAAGAATTAAAGAAAAAGAACAAGTTATAATTTGCGATAATTCTGGGTATGAATACTTAGCACTTGTAAGAAAAATAGATAAAAAAAGTTTTAGTTGTGAAATTTTAAATAAAACGCTTGCAGAAACAGAAACAAAAGAAACAGTCACACTTATAGCCGGATATTTAAAGGGTGACAAAACGGAAATTATAGTTCAAAAGGCAGTTGAACTTGGCGTTAAAGAAATTGTTGTTTTTTCTTCAGATTTTTCTTCTGGATACGTTAACGAAAACAAACTTGCAAGGCTAAACAGGGTTTCAATAGAAGCGGCAAAACAATGTAAACGAACCATTGCCCCACCCGTTGTTTATGCCGAAAATTTTGAAAGCGCATTAAACTACGGCAAAGATAAACAAAACAAACTTTTTGCCTGTGAATTTGCCGAAAAAGGCGACTGCGTTTTAAACCAATTAACGGGTAGCACGGCAATTGTCGTTGGTAGTGAAGGTGGCTTTTCTAATAACGAGTTTGAACTTGCAAAAGAAAAGGGATATAAAACCGTTTATTTAGGAAAAAGAATTTTAAGGGCGGAAACTGCTTGCATAGTTTTAACGGGAATTGTAATGAACGCACTTGGCGAATTAAAATAAAAAAAGCACCAAAAGGTGCTTTTTTCTTAGGGATTTTTAGAAATATTAAAAATTTGTAAGAAATTGCACTTTCAAGCGAAGAAAAAATCAGATTCCAAATAGGAGTCTGATTTTTTTGCATTAGCCTAAAATGTTTTTTAAGTCTTCTTCAGGAGTTGTTATAGGTTTGATATTGTAGTTGTCAACAAGATATTTTAATATGTTTGGTGAAATAAATGCAGGCAATGACGGTCCGAGAAGGATGTTTTTAATGCCAAGATATAACAACGTCAATAAAATACATACTGCCTTTTGTTCATACCAAGATAAAACCATAGACAAAGGCAAATCATTTACTTCACAATCAAAGGCTTGTGCTAAAGTTATTGCAATTTTTATGGCACTGTACGCATCGTTACATTGACCTATATCCATAATTCGAGGTAAACCACCAATCATCCCAATATTCAAGTCATTAAAACGATATTTACCGCAAGCAAGTGTAAGTATTATACTATCTTTTGGTGTTTGTTTTACAAATTCGGTATAATAATTTCTGCCTGATTTTGCTCCGTCACAACCGCCAACTAAGAAGAAATGTTTTATATCTCCCGATTTAATAGCGTTAACTACAGTATCCGCAACTGATAATACCGCATTGTGCCCAAAACCTGTCATAACTGAATTACCATCATTAACACCCTTTAATTCTCTATCTTCTTTATAGCCACCAAGCTCAAGAGCTTTATTGATTACACTTGAAAAATCTTTATTATCATCTATATGTGTGATTTCGGGATATGATACAACTTCGGTTGTAAATACTCGGTCTGAATAACTCGCTTTAGGAGGCATTAAGCAGTTCGTTGTAAAGAGGACGGGAGCAGGAATATCCATAAATTCTTTTTGTTGGTTTTGCCAAGCTGTTCCAAAATTCCCTTTTAAGTGCTTGTATTTTTTAAGTTCGGGATATGCGTGAGCAGGCAACATTTCTCCGTGAGTATATACATTGATACCTTTCCCATTGGTTTGCTCCAACAAAAGTTTTAGGTCGTATAAATCGTGTCCTGAAATTACGATAAAAGGACCTTTTTCAATAGTTAGACTTACTTCGGTTGGAATAGGATTTCCAAACGTTTCAGTATTGGCTTTATCAAGTAGTTCCATACATTTCAAATTGATTTCACCAACTTGCATAACGATAGGCAATAAATCTTCTATTGTTAAACTCTCCATTCCAATCGTAAAAAGAGCCTTATGAAGAAATGTATTTATTTGGTTATCTTCATACCCTAAAATAAGTGCGTGATAAGCATAAGCCGCAACGCCACGAATACCAAACAAAATAAGTGATTTTAAAGAACGTATATCTTCGTCTGCAATCCAAAGATTGTTCATATCATAATCATCGTTTCTACCGCAAGCCGATGAACAGCAAAAACAAAGTGGTACAAGCCTTTCTTTTTCGAGTTTAATTTTTTCAATAAGATAAGATATTTTATTATTATCGAAATTTACATTAGTAATTGTTGTAAATAAACTCTCTATTATAAGTTTATTAGTTTCAGGTATTACTAAATCTTCATTTCCTTCGATAGAACGTGCAAGACCTATAAGAGCACCTGTTAGTTTATCTTGCAATATTGCCGTATCTGCTTTTTTCCCGCAAGCACCTGCATTTCCCGTACAAGCACGACAGCCTATAGTTTGTTCACATTGAAAACAAAACATTTGATTTTCCATTTTTTATCTCCTTTTAATTTAATATTTCTCCTGTAGTTGATATGGTAATTACTTGCCACGGTATAAATTTACCACTATTTATAAGTGCGTTTTTTACAGCGTATTCTATACCACCGCAACAAGGAACTTCCATACGAACAACTTTAATACTTTTAATATCATTATTACTTAATATCTCCGTTAATTTTTCCGTATAATCAACGTTATCAAGTTTAGGACAACCTATAAGCGTTATGTGGTTACGAATAAAATCATTGTGGAAGTTCCCGTAAGCAAAAGCCGAGCAATCCGCAGCAACAAGAAGATTTGCATTATTAAAATACGGTGCATTTATTGGTACAAGCTTAATTTGTACAGGCCATTGTGATAGTTGACTTTCGTTGGCTGAGCAAGAACAACTTGTATTGAGATTGGATTCTCTGTGTATTGTTTTTGACTGCGTTCCGGGACAACCACAAGGTAAAGTTTTTTCTTTTTTTATTTTTGCTTGTAAAACTGCTTGTTCGTCATAGGCAGGGGCTTCTCTTTCTTCAAAGGATATTGCGTTTGTTGGGCAGGCGGGTAAACAATCCCCAAGTCCGTCACAATAGTTTTCACGAGTTAATTTTGCTTTGCCGTTTATTATTTCTATTGCTCCTTCGTGACAAGCATTTGCACAAGCTCCACATCCATTACATTTTTCTTCGTCGATTTTAATAATTTTTCTAATCATAATTACTCCTTTTCTAACTTAAAAATATTTATTACGTCGGAGTCAGGACAACAAAAACATATTTCACCATTTTTAGATTTAGGTATAACACCACCATACCTTAATATATCTATATACGGAAAAGCAACGTGCATTGCCATCGGGCATAAGTTGCCACGTTCCGTATCGTAATCAAAAGAATCTCCGATTTTGTGATTTCTATGACAATGGCAAGCTCCTTTTTTGTCTATTAAAGTAATTTTAATTTTAGGCTTCATATAATTTTTGCTCCAAACAACTTGACTTTGTGATTCTATTATAATACAATAAAACAAACAAGTCGGTTGTTTTTACAACAAAATGGGGTGTTATGGAAAATTTTATAGAAATTTTAAGAAAAACAAAATTATTTTCGGGAGTATCAAAGGAAGAGATTAGGTCAATGCTTAATTGCCTTGATGCTAGACTTTATAATTATAAAAAAGGTGATTATGTTTTTCGTCAGGGGGAACACATATCACACATAACAGTCCTTGTTAAAGGAAATTTGCTTATACAAAAAGATGATTATTGGGGTAATCGTGCAATAGTAAACAATATAGCCGTTGGAGAAATGTTTGGAGAGGCATATATATCACCCGAAAGTGGTCACTTGCTAAATGATGTTGTAGCAGTTGAAGATAGTTCAGTAATATTTTTTGACGTCAAAAGAATAATTACCGTTTGTTCTTCTGCTTGCCGTTTTCACTCTATGGTAGTACAAAATTTATTCTTCTCTATTTCTGAAAAGAATAAAAAACTTGTTCAAAAATTAGGATACATAAGCCAACGTACAACAAGAGAGAAATTAATAGCTTATTTATCAGAAGAATCTAAGAAGCAAAATAGTTCAAGTTTTATAATACCTTTTAATCGGCAACAACTTGCAGATTTTTTATCAGTAGACAGAAGCGCTATGTCTAATGAACTTTGTAAAATGAGAGAAGATGGCTTGTTAATCTTTGAGAAAAATAAGTTTACGTTATTATAAAAACCATTTTTAAAAATAACAAGGAAATTTTAATGATTTTTCTATTGACAAGCATCTATAAATTTTCAACAAAAAACTTTTACAAAAATAGGCAGATGTCAAAGAACGTGGACATTTGCCTATTGACTTTTATAGATTCCTATGATATAAAAAAAGTAATAATCACTAGCAAGAGAATTTCTTACGGTTAATGCGTGGTAAGTAAAATTTTATAAAAAGATTGTAAAGTGTAGCACACTATACTTTGCAAGCAAAGTCGTGTTTTTTGCGCAGTAAAAATGAAAAGGCTAACGAAAGTTTCGTTAGCCTTTTATACTGTCTAAAAAATCCCTAAGGGAAGAGCGGTAAAGCCGTCTTTTTTGTGCTTTCTGGCGTAAAATTTAGGCTAGAGAAAAATATGCTTAAAAAAAGTTGACAATAATATATAATTATGTTAAAATTATCAAAAAGAAAAAGCGTTGACGAAAAGGGCGTTTTATATTTACCCGCATAGAGAAATGACGGTTGGTGCAAGTCAATAAGGGTGGTTAAATCGTTTGTAGTTTCCGAGCTGAAAAGAAGAAATCTTTTTTATAAAGAGAGTAGAACTTTTCCGTGATTGCTGCGTTAAGGACATAGGGATTGATAGATTCCAAGAGGTGGCGACTTTTATGTGTCGAAATTTGAGTGGTACCGCGGGTAGTTATGCTCGTCTCAAAGCATAGGCTTTGAGGCGATTTTTTTATCTAAAAGGAAGAGAAAAATGGAAAAAATTAAAGAATTAGACCAAAAAATTAAAGAAATGGCAGGTAGAATTAAAGAACTTAGAGAAATCGAAGGTCTTTCTACAAAAGAAATGGCTGAAAAAACAGGCGTTTCTGAAAGTGAATACCTCGCTTGTGAAATGGGTGATAGCGACCTTAACTTCACCTTTATTTATCGTTGTGCAACTGCGCTTAATGTCAATGTTACCGAAATTATAGAAGGCTATAGTCCAAAACTTAAAGGTTACACGCTAACAAGAAGTGGCAGTGGTCAAAAGATTTCGCAAGCACA
>JAGBSS010000101.1 GCA_017631725.1 Clostridia bacterium
ATAGAAACGGAAAAGGTGGAAAGTTTAACCGTGGTGGAAATAAAAGAAGAAGTTCAGGAAGCGGATTCGTTGAACAAAAGAAAAAATCTTCTTCAGGTTTTAATTTCGGCACTTACCTTGGGAATAGTTTAAAGGATAAATAAGAAAGAGAAGAACGCAAGAAAATTTTGCGTTCTTTTTGACATAAGGAGTGAAAATGAAGGTTAAGTTAAACGACAATAAAGAAATTGTTGAACGTATTAAAGAAGGCTTAAAAAGGACTGGTGGGTACTGCCCTTGCAGACTGAAAAGAACGGAAGAAAACAAATGTATGTGCGAAGAGTTTAAATCGCAGATAGCAGATCCTAATTTTGAAGGGTTTTGCCACTGCAAACTATATTATAAAGAAAAATAAGGAGAGAAAAATGAAAGAAATTATTTTAACAAAATCAAATTTTAATGAAGAAGTGCTAAACGCAAACGGCGTAGTATTGGTTGATTTTTGGGCAAGCTGGTGTGGTCCTTGCATGATGCTTTCCCCTGTTATTGAAGAAATTGCGAATGAAGGGAAAGTTAAAGTTGGCAAAGTAAACGTTGATGACGAAATGGACCTTGCAGTTCAGTATGGAATCGAAGTTATTCCAACTCTTATCTTCTTTAAGAACGGTCAAAAGGTTAAACAAACCAGTGGAGTTATGGATAAAGCAGATATTGAAAAAATTATCGCAACTCTATAAAAAAAGAATGCACGAAAAAAACGTGCATTCTTTTGTTTAACACAAATTTGTAATAAATCTGTAACTCTTGTTATGCTAAAATGCTATTGTAAAGTAAACTTTAACTTTATAATTTAATAAAAAAGGAAATAAAGAAAATGTTTTTTTCAAGAAAGTGGATAACAAAAGTAGCTTCTATAATAATGGTCACTGTTTTTATGTTCACGTTTTGGGCTTGTTCTAAAAAACCAGAGCCTGTTGACTATTCTAAAAGCGAAAACTGGGCGTATTATGCTGTGGGTGAAGAAAAGCAAGCCGACCTTTTTTTGATATGTCCCACCGTAGATATGGGAAAGAATAATAATTATAATATGTCTATGGAAGATGCAACCATAAAAGAGAGTTTTGTGGGTGCGTTAAATATGGAAAAAGGTATATATGAAGAAAATACAACCATGTATGCCCCCTATTACCGCCAAATGACTTTCCCCGTATATTCAATGACAGATGCAGAGATGAAGCCTTATTTTGATATTGCATATTGCGACGTGGCAGCAGCATTTGAATATTATTTTGAAAACTGTAATAACGGAAGACCTTTTGTTTTGGCAGGATTTTCTCAAGGCTCGCAGTTGCTTTTAATGTTATTAAAAGATTATTTTGGCGAGACAAAATACAGCGAAAAATTGGTTGCAGCATACTGCATTGGTTGGAGAATTACTCAAAGCGATATTGCACAGTATCCGCAACTTAAAATGGCACAGGGAGAAAACGACACCGGCGTTATAATTTCATTTAATTCAGAAGCTCAGGGAATAACCGATTCTATAATGGTTCCCAACGGAACAAAAACGCTTGGCATAAACCCACTTAACTGGAAGA